>CAZHLZ010000067.1:0-13094 GCA_964532475.1 uncultured Chitinophaga sp. | reverse complement strand
CCAACAAATGTGTATTTTGCTGGAGTTTATGTTGGTGTTTCAAATATTGATACAAGAAATGTAAACGACACGCTTTCCCTGTCCTTTGGTCGCGATGCGAAAGTTACCGTGATGAGAAAATTGAAATCAGAAATGAGTTCCAAAAAAGTTGTTGGTTCTTCTAAACGAGAAGCATATACATATGAAATTGCGATTAGAAATAACAGAAATACACCAATAAAAATTGATGTTTTTGACCAAATCCCAATGAGTAAAAACTCGGATATTGTTGTTACAACAGACAATATTTCTGGAGGAAAAAAGAATGCTGAAACAGGTGAAGTAACTTGGGAGGTTAGTTTACAGCCAGGTGAAACAAAAACTTTTGAATTGGCTTATACGGTGAAATATCCAAAAGATGCTGCGGTTGTTTTACAAAAATACAGAACAGTAACTAGGGCGAAATTTTAACTTGTATCTTAACTTAAAACAAGGATAATAAATTAGATTTTTGAATTTGAACGGGAATATTTTGTTGTTCCCGTTTTTTGTTTCATTTTTTTTGATTTCACAAGTAAGGTTAAAATTTACTCTTTCTAAAATAAAATTGTATATTTGTCGTTTTTTTGAGAAAATTAGTTTATGAAATTAGTATTAGCAAGTTTGGTTTTAATTTTTGGCACATCATTTGTCAGTTACTCTCAGAAGTTTGCATACATCGATTCAGATTACATCATGGAAAATGTTCCAGAGTATAAAGATGCCAAAGAAAAATTAGATAAATTGGCAGAAAGATGGACAAAAGAAATTGAAGATCGATACGCAGATTTGAAAAAGAAAAAAGAAGCTTTTGCAAGAGAAGAAGTACTTTTACCAAGCGAGGAAAAGAAAAAAAGAGCTGAAGATATTGAAAAGTTGGAAACAGAAGCAATGGAAATGCAAAAATTAAGATTCGGCGTTGCCGGAGATTATTTTCAAAAACGTCAAGAATTGATTAAACCAATTCAAGACAATGTTTTTGAAGCAATGCAGAAAGTTGCGTCTAAGAAAAGTTATACTTTTGTTTTTGATAAGGCCAATCAAAGTAACTTAGTATATGCTGACAGTAAAATGGATATCAGCAATGAGATTTTAAAAGAAATGGGTTACACTGCTCCCAAATAAAAAGTTAGTAAAAAAGAGTAAGATAATTCACAAAATAAACAAAACAAACAAAATGAAAAAGTTATTATTTTTAGTTGTAACAATCATGTCTTTGAGTTCAGTTATGGCTCAATCTAAAGTTGCTCACGTAAATTCACAAAAATTGCTGGATACTTTGCCTTCTAGAAAAGCAGCGATGAAAACTTTGGGTGAATTCGAAACTTCTGGTGTAAATGAATTGAAAGAAATGGAAGAAGATTTGCAAAAAGCATATACGAAATACATGGCTGAAAAAGATAAGTTATCGCCAGTTATGCAGCAGTATGAAGAAGAAAGATTGCAAAAAAAGCAATACGCTTTGCAACAAAGAGAACAAGAATTGCAACAACAAATTGCCAATTTAGGGCAAGATTTAAATACTCCAATTTTAAAAAGAGTTCAAAAAGCTGTTGATATTGTATCTGAAAGAAAAAAATTAAATTATGTAATCGATGAATCTGTTACTCTATATTTCAAAGGTGGAATGGATATCACAAACGAAGTTATGACAGAATTACTTAGAATCGATGCTGAAGAAACGAAATAACACGATTAACCAATATTTACAAAAGGCAAACTTAGATTTGCCTTTTTTTTTGCCCAAATTTTTCTTTTCATTTTGTTCAATTTTGTCAATTTTTTTGGTAATTTGTTCTTTTTTTGTCTCATGTCTCATTTATCCTAAATCTATTTTTAACTTTGTTAGCATAAATGAGAATTGAAATGGAGAAACTTAAAAATTTCATTAACGGCGAATATATTTCACCAATAAAAGGAACTTATTTGGACAATTATGAACCAGCAACTGGAGAAATTTATTCTTTGATTCCTGATTCAGATGAAGAAGATGTTTTGTTAGCTGTTGAAGCTGCTGAAATGGCTTTTCCAATTTGGTCAAAAATGAGTATTGAGTCAAGAAGTGAAATTTTGGTGAAGGTTTCAAAGGGAATTGAAAATCACATGGATGAATTTGTGAAAGCTGAATCCCGTGATAATGGAAAACCAGAATCTTTAGCGGCTCACGTAGATATTCCTCGTGCGGTTTCAAATTTTTATTTTTTTGCGACATCAATCATTCATTACGCTTCTGAATCGCATGACATGACAGGTGAAGGTATCAATTATACTTTACGCAAGCCAGTTGGTGTGGTTGGTTGTATTTCTCCTTGGAATTTGCCTTTGTATTTATTCTCATGGAAAATTGCTCCAGCGCTTGCAGCAGGAAATTGCGTTATTGCAAAGCCTTCAGAAGTAACTCCTTACACTGCATTTTTACTTGGGAAAATTTGTCAGGAAGCTGGAATGCCTGCAGGAGTGTTAAATATTGTTCACGGCCTTGGTTCTAAAGTGGGTGATGCCATTGTAAAACATCCGAAAGTAAAAGCAATTTCATTTACAGGTGGAACAAAAACGGGTGAATACATTGCTCGAACTGCAGCTCCCATGTTTAAAAAATTGTCTTTGGAATTGGGTGGGAAAAATCCAAATATCATTTTTGACGACTGCAATTTTGAGGAAATGTTAAGTACAACTTTACGTTCATCCTTTGCAAATCAAGGTCAAATTTGTTTATGTGGATCCCGAATTTTTATCCAAAAAGGTATTTATGAAAAATTTAAAAATGCCTTTGTTGAAAAAGTTAAAAATTTAAAAGTTTCATTTCCTCAAGATCCAAAAGCAAAAATGGGAGCCTTAGTTTCCCTGCCACATTTAGAAAAAGTACAATCTTACATTGAGCTTGCTCAAAGTGAAGGCGGAACAGTTTTATGCGGCGGAAAACGAGTTGTTTTAGATGCTCCTTATGAAAATGGATATTACTTAGAACCAACAGTAATTGAAGGTTTGGAATACACTTGTAGAACAAATCAAGAAGAAATTTTTGGTCCTGTTGTTACTTTAACTCCTTTTGAGGACGAAGATGAGGTTTTAAAAATGGCAAATTCTACAGAATACGGTTTGAGCGCAACCATTTGGACTTCAGATTTAAAACGTGCTCACCGCCTAGCGAATGAAGTTCAAGCTGGAGTTGTTTGGATAAATGCTTGGTTGGTTAGAGATTTGAGAACACCCTTTGGAGGAGTAAAATCTTCAGGTGTTGGAAGAGAAGGTGGATTTGAAGCACTTCGCTTTTTTACAGAAGCCAAAAATGTATTTGTAAAATACTAAAGTATTTTGAAGAAAGTTATTATCATTGATGATGAGCCATTGGCACGAATGATTGTGAAAGAATATCTTTCCGAACTTTCTGATTTTGAATTAATTGCTGAATGCAATGATGGTTTTGAAGGCGTGAAAAAAATTAACGAATTGAAACCCGACCTTATTTTTCTGGACATTCAAATGCCCAAAATAAATGGATTTGAGATGCTCGAAATTATTTCTCATGTACCAAAAGTCATTTTCACCACCGCATTTGATGAATATGCAATTAAAGCCTTTGAATCAAATGCAGTTGATTATTTGTTGAAACCCTTTACGCAAGAAAGATTTAATTCCGCAATTCAAAAGGTGAATCAAAATCTTTTGCCAAATTCAATTGAGAAAATAATTGATGTCCCAAACAAATTTCGGGAAGAAAATTCGCGAATCGTTGTAAAAGAAGGTAGTGAAATATCGATTATTCCAACAGAATCAATTGATTACATTGAAGCCTATGACGATTATGTAAAAATTTACCTTGGGTCAAAATACCACCTCAAAAAGAAGACCTTAGCTTTTTATGAAAATCAATTAGATGCTTCTAATTTTATTCGCATTCACCGTTCTTTTATTCTAAATATTACAAAATTGAATAAGATTGAAAGTATGGAGAAAAATGCATACAATGCAGTTCTTACCTCAGGAAAGCGAATTCCAATTAGTCGAACGATGTACCCGATTTTAAAAAGTAAATTGGGTATTTAAAGTATTTCTTTTTGAAACAATTTATTTTGATTTGGTAATCAGTTAGAATCCCTTGCAAATACTTAATTTTTCTTTAAGCCATCCCAAGTTTTTAAACAAATTAAATCAAAAATTAAAATTTATTCAAAATAATTTTCAAAGCCCAATTTTTGAAAGTACTTTTGCAGGCTAATTTAATGATGAAAAGTTACAAATCTATTCACGTCTTTTATTTTACCTTAGCTGTATTTTCCATACTAGCTGCTGTTTCTTTCTTTACCCCAAAAGAAGGCTTTGATTTAGCGGGAATGAAAATTCGTTTTTTATCATGGAATAAGGCGATTTCTCCCAAGCCAAAAAAAGCAAAAGACATTACCAAATTTATCCAAAAAGTGGATACAAGCATGCAAGAAAAAGTGCCTGTTGATTCTTTGAAAAAACACGATAATAAAGGTGGGAATTTGGGTCAGCCAAGTGGTGGACAACTCATCAAGGAAAGTGCAACTCAGATTTATTTGGCTGAATCAGGTTTGTCTAAATTTCATGAATTTTTCAAAAAACTAGACGAAATCGCAAAATCCAATAAAAAACTACGAATAATTCATTACGGCGATTCGCAAATTGAAGGTGATCGAATGACTGCTTACATCCGACAAAGAATTCAAGAGCAATTTGGTGGAGTTGGTCCTGGTTTGGTGCCTACTGTGAATGTTTACAATACACAAAGTTTCAAACAAACGTATTCACCTAATTTTACAAGATACACTGTTTTTGGTGGCGCAAAATTGAAATCAAAACGTTATGGTGCAATGGGAAGTGCTGGAAGATTTACGCCAGAATACATGGATTCAAGTGAACGAGCTTCTCGCACAGTAGTAAATGAAGGATGGATTGAAATTGAACCTTCCAAAGCTGCATATACGCGATCTCGAACCTACAATCAAGTAAAATTATTTTATACAAGTTGTTTTACTCCTTGTGCAATCAAAGTTTTTCAAAATGGAAATTTAATTCACGAAGACAGTTTGGTGCAAGATGGAAAATACCATGTTTTACCACTAAGTTTTGATGCATCAGCTGGAAAATTGCGTTATGAGTTCAAAAGCACGGTGAGTCCAACAATCTTAGGTTTTAGTTTGGAAGGTGATGTTGGAGTACAAGTTGACAACATCGCGATGCGTGGTTCAAGTGGCACATTCTTTGGTAAATTAGATCAGCAACTGCTAGGAAAAATGTATCAAGATTTGAACGTAGAATTAGTCATCATGCAATTTGGAGGAAATTCTGTTCCTTTCTTAAAAGATAGTTCTGCGGCGAGGCATTATGCGAAACAGTTCAAAGGACAATTGCAGGCCTTGAAACGCATTCGTCCTTCCGCAATGATTTTGGTTATTGGACCAAGTGATATGTCACGCTATTACGAAGGAGCTTACGAAAGTTATCCTTATTTGCCAGTTTTAGTGCGTGCTATGAAAAAAGCAACCTTAGAAGTTGGAGGCGGATATTGGGATTTATTTGAAGCCATGGGAGGATTAAACTCTATGCCTTCTTGGGTTGAAAGAGGTTTGGCAGGAAAAGATTATATACATTTTAGTCCGAGGGGTGCAAGTATCGCTTCACAGTTATTTTACGAAGCATTTGCAGCAGAATATGCAAAATGGAAAGTGCCATGAAAAAATTAATTATGTATATATCCGCTGTATTTTTATTTATTTTCACCCTATTGTCGTGTAATTCTATTGGACAAGATTCCATCAGAAGGAGCGATTCATTAAATAATTATAAAAACCGAGTCTTCTTTGGAGTGGTGGATTCTACCTTAACTCAAAAATATCCCTTCATTCATTTTGAGCGCAACCACTATCAATTTTACACTGAAAATAGTACCAATTTCGAGAAATTATTTTACAATTTTCAACAGATGATCAAATTTAGGGATCGAAAGTTGAATTTTTATCACATTGTTGGATCGCATTTGCAAGCAGATATTTACACGCACGAAATGCGCACCAATTTGCAAAAAAATTGGGAAGGTTTAGAAGGTGAACGTGGTTTAATTTTCCCATTCGACCTTGCTGGAACAAATAATCCTTGGAACTACGAATTCAAATCACCCAACCGTTGGTCAAATTACCGAAGTGTGAGCGATCGTCCAGATTCTTTGGATTATGGAATTATGGGGGCGGTAATAGAATGCCAAGACTCTTCGGTTCAGATTAGTTTTAAGTATGATAAAACAGAGGTAAAACCAGGATTTGACAAATTGAGGATTTATCACAATAAGGGAGATTTTCCGTATGAAATGAATTTTGGAGAAGATGAGATTTTTGTCTTGAGAAAGCAAACAAATCCCCAAATTGGGTACACCGACGTATTTTTTACAGATAAATTAGATCGGTTTGATTTGTTTTTTGCCCGTGATACGGTGATGAATTACAAGTTGAGAATTTTAGGATTTCAGCTATCAAACAAAGAACCTGGAATTTCTTACACTACAATTGGTGTCAATGGTGCCTCCTTACCAACCTATTTAAAAAACAAATATTTTGAAGAGCAATTAAAAGAATTCCCACCAGATTTTTTCGCCTTTTCAGTAGGAACGAACGATGCGAATGTGCCTTATTCGAGTTTTAGACCAGAAATTTTTCGTGCCAATTTAGATTCTGTTTTACAAATGGTTATGCGTGCCAATCCAAACTGTGCGATTTTATTAACCGTGCCGAATGATGCTTATTATAAGAAAAAACAATTGAATAAAAACGTGGCACGAGAACGTGAAATGATTATTCAATTGGCCAAAAAATACGAAGCTGCCGTTTGGGATATGTATGGAATTATGGGTGAATTAGGTTCTTCCAAAGTTTGGAGTAGAAATGGATTGATGCGAGGAGATTTGGTGCATTTTACAGCATCTGGCTACAAGCTCAAAGGCGATATGTTTTTCGAATCCTTTCTTAAATGGCTGGAACAAATGGAATTACGACAACAACAAACCTTCGAATATAAAAGAAAATAAGCATGGATCGCATTTATCAACTTTTTAATATGGATTTGAAATCGATGAAACCACTCGTGTTTACCGAGTTGGATTTCTGGTTGTTTTTTATCCTGTTAATTTTTGTTTTTTCCTTGCTGCAGAAACAAAAGTTGGTAAAAAGTATATTTATTACAGTAGTTTCTTTGTTTTTCTATTACAAATCTGCAAAATTATTTGTGCTTTTCTTAATATTTTCGATGTTTTGGAATTTTGCGATCGGAAATTGGATTTCGAAATCAGAAGATCAAGGAAAGAAAAAACGTTGGCTTGTGATAGGAATCTCGCTTAATATTCTTTTGTTGGTCTATTTCAAGTATGGTTTTTTCTTTACAGAATCGTTTAATGAGCTGTTTAAAACAAAATTTGAATTATTAAATCAATTTGCCTTATGGGGAAATGGATTTTTTGGAGAGGGAAGTTTTGATACCAAATTATTTGCCGCTGGGGGAGTTTCCTTCATTACGTTTCAAAGTATTTCCTACATTGTAGATGTCTATAGAAAAGAAGTAGAGCCCGTAAAAAATGTGTTTGATTATACGTTTTATGCCACTTTTTTCCCACAGCTAATTTTAGGTCCAATCGCCAAGGCAAAAGACTTTATTCCACAAATTTACAAACCTTATCACCTTGATAAAATTGATTTTTCTTGGGCAAGTATTCAGATTGTTAAAGGTTTAATAAAAAAATTAATCTTGGCAGATTACATTGCTGTTCATTTTATTGACAAGGTGATGGATGCTCCCGAAACTTATCCAGGTTTTGTGGGAATTGTTGCCATGTGGGCGTATTCTCTGTTTATTTACGGTGATTTTTCAGGATATACAGACATTGCTACCGGAATTGCACGTTTGATGGGTTTCCGTTTGACAAAAAATTTCGATTCTCCCTACAAAGCAATCAATGTGGCTGACTTCTGGAGACGTTGGCACCGATCTTTAGGCGCTTTCTTCCGAGAATATTTATACATTCCATTGGGAGGAAACAAAACGGGTGGAATTGGCTCCTACGTCATGATTTCTGTGATCTTAATCTTTCTGATTTTCATCACGCAAAACTTCAATTTGCTTTACATTTATTTGGGAGTTACTGCTATTTATCTTATCTTAATCTATTTCATTCCAAATTTTAAAAATTTCGTTCACCGAGATTTAAACTTGCTTATCACGATGATTGTGGGAGGTTTGTGGCATGGACCAAGTGAAAATTTTGTCATTTGGGGCACCATGAATGGAATTGCCTTGGTGATTTTTAATTATTGGAAAAAAATTAGCCCTTACGAAACATCTGAGAAATGGATTACACGCTTTTGGAAGATTTTTATCACCTTTAATTTCATCACCTTTACACGAATTTGGTTTCGCTTGCAGGAAGACGATGCGCCAGGGAAATTTTTGCAACACATTTATTCAAAATTTGATTTTTCAGGAGAAGTTTTCGCGAAGTTTTTTGACGCCTTCATGCCTGCACTGATTATCGTGATTGTAGGTTTCATTTTACATTGGTTGCCGCAAAACTGGAAAAACCGCGTAGAAGAAAAATACACCCGAATGCACATCGTTTCGCAAGTTTTTGTTGTTGTAGTAATTGTTGTTTTGGTTTATCAAGCCGTGACAGATACGTCCAGACCATTTGTTTATTTGCAGTTTTAGGCTTAAATTCTTTCTTAGATAAACGACATTTACTAGCAAATTATTTATTCTTTCTAACTTTTTAGGGAATAAATTTTTAATTTTAAGTCCAAGCAATTTTGGATTTATTTACATCTTCTATTCTCATTTTATTTTTGGTTTCTGCCTTGAATCGAAAAAAGAAATAATATGAATTTCGGTTTCATACATTTCATAAAAAATCTTAAAGTGACTTACGATATAAACTCGGATATTTTTTAATTTCGTTTGAGGAAATAGATTTGGGTTTTTAGAAATTCGTTTTTCGGCTAGCAACCTTGATTTTTCAAGCTTGTTTGAATATCTTTTAGATTGATTTCTCTCGTTCCAATATTCATAAGTGGCAATTACTTGTCTTAAGGACTGTGGAGACCAAATTATTTTCATAAAAATTTTTGCAGGCTAGTTTTCATTTCTGATGAACTTAAGCCTTTCCCCTTTTTTAATTCTAATCTTCCGATATTTATTTCTTTAATTTCTTCCTCGGATAAATGATAGAAAGGTGCTTCTTCCGAATTAATAGCTTCATCACTGACAAAAAAACCCAATTTTTCTGCCAATTGAATCAAAAGAAAATAGTTTTCATCTGATTTACTTTTCAAAACAAGCGTTTTCATAAAATAATTATTTTAAACAAAATTACAAAAATGAATAAGCTTATCAAAATTTTTAAAACTATTCTTTAAATTTCATCAATTTTCCGAGCCAAATGAAAATCTTTTTCAGTAATTGAATTGGTATCGTAGGTAAAACAATACACTTCAAGTTCTAAATCTTCTATTATTTTAAATGATGCATGATGGTTGACACTATCTGAAATACGATTTACTTCGTCGATAAAGTTATTTAATTTTTCTTTATTTTTAAAATTGAAGGTTTTTAATAGTCCTTTTTCGGCTTCAATCCATTTTGACATAAGAATGTAAGATTAGTCTAATTTAACAAGGGTAAAGCTAAATTGTTTAAAAACAAGATTGTAATTTCTATTCTTCGCTTCCCGACAGCTATCATGGATTGCATTTTTTCTACCCATAACTGCGGGAAAACTAATCTCTAAAAAAATTGTTTCCTCGAAATAATATTACAAACGTTTATCTTTTTTTCAAGCAAACTAACTAATTTTTCACTTTAATTTGAAACGCATAAATGTTTTTTTATATATTTACAAAATAATGCTTAAAAGTATCAGTGAAAACAATTGAATTTACAACGGCGCAGCACGTAAAAATCGAATACGAATTGGCAGGCACAGGACAACGTGTGGTCGCTTCTATTATCGATTTATTTGCTTTTTTTCTGTATTTCATCATTGTTGGTTTGGCGGTTGGTCAATCTCTTTTTTCTCTTGATATTGGTACAAGCAAATTTTTCACCCTGCTTTTGTTTCGAATTCCGTGGATTTTTTATAGTCCAATTATTGAATACCTTACTCGTGGTCAGAGTTTGGGGAAATTTACTATGGGAATACGTGTGGTGAAAGTTTCTGGTGAGAATGCTGGTTTAAGAGAATATTTTACGCGCTGGATTTTCCGAGTAGTAGATATTTGGTTTGGTTTTGGCTTTTTGGCAATTATTTTTTCAAGTACATCGGAAAGAGGACAACGTTTAGGCGATTCCATGGCAAATACAATTTTGATTAAGAAAAAAAATAGTCAAATTTATAATTTAAGAACTATCTTAAATATCAAAAACACTGAAACACACAAGACTACTTATCAAGAAGTTACCCGTTTTACAGATGAAGATATGATGTTAATAAAAAACACTCTTCAACGTTTGCAAGGATATCCTTCTGATGAAACAAAGAAATTCGCCATTGAATTGGCAAAAAAAACAGCTTCACACATTGGTTTGGAAGCAGTTCCTGAAAAAAAAGTTGAATTTCTGCGAACCGTATTATTGGATTATGTGGTTTTAACCCGTTAAAAAAAGAAAGTTACATGGCAGAATTGATTCTCGTTCCAACTCCCATTGGAAATCTAGAAGACATTACTTTAAGAGCAATAAAAATCCTGCAAGTTGCGGACATCATTTTTGCTGAAGACACGCGTGTAACCAAAAAACTGCTCAATCATTTGGGGATTGAAAAACACGTTTTGCCTTTCCATTCGCATAATGAGCACAAAATTTTGCAGGCAGTAATCGATAAAATAAAGTCCAATTCGAAAAGTGTTTTGGTTTCCGATGCTGGTACTCCTGGGATTTCTGATCCTGGATTTCTTCTAATTCGTTCTTGCATCGAAAACAACATTCCTGTTTCATGTTTGCCTGGACCAACAGCAGCAATTCCTGCCTTGGTTGCAAGCGGATTTCCTTGTGATCGTTTTTGTTTCGAAGGATTTTTACCACATAAAAAGGGACGTCAAACCAAGTTACAGCAACTTTCACAAGAAGAAAGAACTATAATTTTATATGAATCTCCCCATCGTTTGGTAAAATGTTTGAGCCAGATTGAAGAATATTTTGGAGCTGACAGAAAAGTGTGTGTTGTAAGAGAATTATCCAAAATCTACGAAGAATACAAACGGGGAACTGCTATTGAAATCCGAAATTATTATGAAAATAATCCACCTAAAGGTGAAATTGTAATTATTGTTGAAGGAAAAACAGCGGAAGTTTCCGAAAAAGTGAGGGGAAATAAGTATAAAAAGCTTGATTAATACCATACATTGAAGAAATGAGATTCTTATTTTCCTTTTTTTACACGAAAAAAAGTTGCGTGCCTTGTCAATTTTTTTCTAAAGAAATTATTACCTAAGATTTCGTATTTTTGAATCTTTTATTTGGCTTTGTAATAGTTTAGTATTGCCACAAAGATAGAATTGGCTTCTCTAATTCTCCTTTGTGTCAATACCAAACAAGTGTTTTTTTTTCTTTGAAGAAGTAAAATCGTTATAATTTCTTCAAATCTAATCTTTCTTTTAAATCCCAACAATAAGTGTCCACTTTTTCAGAAACATTTGATGTTGGCAAAAAGACAATATAAAGTTGATTATCTTTGTTGTAAAAATTAAGTTTAATTTGCATCTGTGAAGATTCATCCTCAAATTTTTCAGAGCGAAAACAGTTGCATTCTAATTCAAACTTTGCTTTTCCTTTACCATCAGAGCCGTATTCATTTCCTCCCTTTTTACAAAATGCACTATAACTAAAATCCAAAACATTATCTGCCGTAACATTAATATTTATTTCGAGAGACCCCCCATTTGAAAAAGTTGATTTATATTTGCCGTTTATAATTTTGAAAGTAGGTTTTGGATTAAGCAAAAGAAGCAATGAATCAATTTTTTTATTTTGAATTTTTACCAAATTTGATAAGCTAGTTGCTGAATCTCGAGATAATAAATTTTGCTTTTGTGCTTCCTCTATTGTTTTTAAAAGCTCTAAATTATATTTTTTAAGCTGATTATTATCTTTTGTTGCAATGTCATTTTTTAAGGTCAAATTTTCAACAATTAATTTTAGATTTGTATTAATTGTGGTTTGCTCACTTAGTAAGCTTAAGTTATTCAGGTTCACAATTTTTAAGCTATCAAAAGATTTCGTTAACATTTCAATTTGTTCTTTTTTGTTTTGTGAAAAAGAAATGGATGAAATGAAAAACAAAAAAGGTAATAGTATTTTTAAATTATACATGTTCTTTATAAATTAGTATTCAATTACTTCTTCCTCAATATATTCGCCTTCATTTACATCTCCACTTTCATCTTGCTGAATAACAGGTTCATCCTGCTTAATCTCATTAGAAAGTACATATCCAATAGTAATTTTACCTTTATATTCAAATTCGACCTTCGTAAAACTACCAGCATGCCCAAGTACTTCACCTTGTTGTCCTTTTAAAAAAAATGTTTTCATTTTTGAACTAAGAAGCGGTTTTTCATAAAAATAAACTTTATTAATTAATGGTTCTGCCCAAACTGGATAGTCAGATTGTATTTCCACAAATTGTGGTAATTTTTCATTGGATTTTTTTTGCGTAAGATTTTCATCTGTCATTTCTGAATTATCTTCAACAACCATTTTACTCAATTTGTCAAGAAGTTCAGTCTTCTTATTAACCCAAAAATCTTTATATGACATTTCTACAGTATCATTTTTAAGGATTAGATTAGATTCATGATTTAAATTATTGATTTTTTCTTGTGCTTCTATTTCATCAAAAATCATTGCGTCTATATCATAGCTTTCAATTCCATTTCCCGCTATAAAAAGTTCGATGTTTTTAACTTCTTTAAGTAATTCCTCATGCTTTGATTCTGCTTGCCTTACAGGTAAAACAAAAACTAACCATAATGAAAGAAATGTTATTCCCAAAATTAATGAGATTAAAGAAACACTTACTT
>CAZHLZ010000066.1:2082-13267 GCA_964532475.1 uncultured Chitinophaga sp. | reverse complement strand
AGCACGATTTTCAAAAGCTTTATCTAATCCTGTTCGAATTGCTATTTTACAACTATTAAACTCTCAATCATGTTGCTTTCATGGGGACATGGCAGAAGAACTTCCTGTTGCAAAATCTACTCTTTCTCAACACCTTAACGAGTTGAAAGATGCGGGTTTGATTCAAGGGAACATTGAAGGGCCAAATGTGAAATATTGCATCAATAAAGAGAATTGGAAATTGGCAAAAGAACTAATTAACAAATTATTAACGGATTAATTCTGTTCGTAATATTTCGAATTAAATTATTGTTCGTACATTAGCGAATAGATTTGTCATTTTAAAAATATAAATATGAAAAATATAAAAGTATTGGGTCCTGGTTGCTCAAAATGTAAAACATCGTACGATCACGTGTTAGAAGCAATCAAACAATCAGGAATTGAAGCCAACGTGGAAAAGATTGAAGACATTGAAGAAATGATGAAATACAATGTCTTGACAACTCCCGTTTTAATGGTCGATGAAGTCGCAGTCATAAAAGGCCGAGTAGCAACAATCGGAGAAATCATCGATTTATTAAAGAAATAGTCATCATGGAAAACCAAAGTCTCTTAAAAGAAATTTGTCCAACTACCACACAAGAATGGATAAAAAACGGTGCAATCTTAGTTGATGTGCGTGAACTTAATGAGGTAAATGAATTGGCCTATGATGTGCCAAATGTTTTACACGTCCCTTTGAGTGAATTTGAAAATCGTTTTTCAGAAATCCCGAAAGATAAAAATGTAGTGCTTGTTTGTAGAAGTGGAGGACGAAGTTTGAGAGCCACAGGTTATTTGATTCATCATGGATATAATCCGGAAAAAGTGGTGAATATGCAACACGGAATGATTCGTTGGGCACAAAAAGGGTTTCCTACGAAAGGCGATTCGTCCAATGTTTTAGGAAATTCAAAAAGTGGAGGTTGTTGTGATACTGGAGCTTCTTCAAATAAATGTTGTTGACCTGATTTGAAAATGTTGTGATTTGAAAATGAAATGATTAAAAAATTCGTTTAATTTAAATGAATCGATATGAGAAACGATAAAGAAAATGAACTAGTAAAAGTAAGTTTTGATTTTGCATTGAATATTATTTCCTTTTGTGAAAAATTGGAGGAACGAAAAAAGTATGTAATCGCAAGACAGCTATTGAAATCTGGAACTTCTATAGGAGCAAATATTCGCGAAGCACAAAACGCTGAAAGTAGAGCTGATTTTATTCATAAACTGAAAATAGCAGCAAAAGAAATGGACGAAACAGAATATTGGATGGAACTATGCAAAGCTTCGCCTTCTTATCCATTTGATGTCGAACTTGAGCCAAAATTGCAAAGTATTATCAAATTGTTAAGCAAAATTTTAGCAACTTTAAAAAGAAATGATCCTAAATAATCCAATTAATCAATCAATCTTCAAATCAATCAATCTTCAAATCACACAATAAAATGTTCGAGTGGCTTCAAAATATTTCAGATTGGATCATTTATACTGTATTTCAAATTCCAGAAGGAAGTAAATGGGGTGATGCCTTAAATTTCTTTTTTTACGACACCATTAAAATTTTTATCCTTCTTGGCATTGTAACATCAGTCATGGGAGTCATCAATTCGTATTTCCCCATAGATAAAGTGCGAAATTTTTTGACAAAACGAAAATGGTATGGTCTGGATTATTTCTTGGCTTCTTTGTTTGGAACAATTACTCCTTTCTGTTCCTGTTCTTCAGTTCCATTATTCATTGGTTTTGTAAAAGGTGGAATCCCTTTGGGTGTAACGCTTGCGTTTTTAATTTCGTCTCCTTTAGTTGATGCTGTTTCAGTTGCCATTTTTCTCGGAATGTTTGGATGGAAAGTGACCATTATTTATGTTGTTAGTGGTATTTTACTTTCAATGTTGGCAGGTTTTATTTTAGGAAAAATGAAATTGGAACATTTACTGACAGATTGGGTTAAGAAGTTGCTTGAGAATAAACAGCAAGTAGATCAAGAACACGTGGAAGATAAACAAACCTTTTTCCAACGTTTACCTGGTGTTTTTCAAGAAGCTTGGGGAATAATGAAAGGTGTTTCCATTTATATTTTAATTGGAATTGCAATTGGTGGAGCGATGCATGGTTTTATTCCAACAGGATTTTTTGAGGAATATATCAAAAAAGACAATCCTTTTGCTGTGCCAATAGCCGTATTAGTTGGCGTGCCGATGTATAGTAATTCTGCAGGAGTTTTACCCGTAATGGAAGTTTTGGTTCAAAAGGGAATTCCTTTGGGAACTGCAATCGCTTTTTCGATGGCGGTAGTTGGTTTATCCATTCCTGAAGGATTATTACTCAAAAAAGTAATGACCACCAAGATGTTGATGATTTTCTTTGGAGTGGTGACGGCTTGTATCATTATTTCGGGCTACTTGTTTAATTTAATTTTGTAAAATATGAATATCAAGGATTTACATATAGAAAATAAAGAGTTACAAACAAAGATGTTCTTTAGCACTTTAGAAGGTAAAGTAGTTTCAATTCAGATGAATAAAGATTCTGAATTAAAAGAACACATCACAAAAGTTCCAGCGTTATTACTATGTATTGAAGGAGCTGTCGTGTATGAAGATGAAAATGGATTAATCGAAGAAATGAAGAACGGAGATTTTGTTGAAATTCCTCCAAATATCAAACATTTTTTAATTGCAAAATCCTTCAGTAACCAAATTTTAATCAAGTAATGAAAACAAAAACAGAAATATTTCTTGAACTATTTATTGAATCGAGAACGCGATTTTCTAATCAATTGGAACAACTTTCTCCAAATGATTTAAAGAAAAAATTAGCTCCTTCACCCAATTCACTTGGTTTCTTGTTACGCCACATCGGAGATGTTGAATTACTTTTTGCTAAAAATGTGTTTGGGGATGCTGAAATTCACGTCAAAGCGAAAACAGTGATTGATAAACAAGATTCTGGTGAGTGGATAAACTTAGACGAACTACTCGAATATGTCAATCAATCTGCCGAAAAATTGAGTTCGATTATTCAAAAACAAACTGAAGCTGATTGGGAAATGGAAATTACGACCAAAGAGTTTGGAACTAAAACAAAAGCAGAGGCGTTTGGAAGAATTGTTTCACACACAGCCTATCACGCTGGACAAATGGCGTTGATTTTAAAATATGGACATTAAATATAAGCACTATGAAAAAACGATTTATTCTTTCGTTCTCACTTCTTTTTTTGTTGCTGATTTCATGTACTTCAAAGACAAAAAACACCCCATCGACAAGCAAGAATCCAAACGCTACAGTTGAAAAACGTGTTGATTTATATGCTTTTCACGGAACTAGACAATGTACAACGTGCAAAAACATGAAGGCTTTCACAAAGTCTACACTTGATACATATTTTGCAAAAGAAATAAAATCGGGTTTGCTGACGTATCAAGTTATTGATGTAGATGAAGAAAAGAATTACGAATTAGCTGAAAAATTTGAAGCAACGGGTACCGCTTTGATGGTCAACGACATTCAAAAAGGCAAAGAAAACATTGAAGATTGGAGCGATTTTGCATTCGAATTTGCCAACGGAGACCAAACTGTTTTTGAAGAAAAATTGAAACAAATGTTGTCTGAAAAGTTGAAATAAGGCATGGAGTTTTTGAATAATTTAGTAGATCAAAGTTCTTGGCCAATCTTGTCTGCTTGGGCATTAGGTTTACTTACAGCTATTAGCCCTTGTCCCTTGGCTACAAATATCACGGCGACTGCTTATATTGCTCGAACGTTGGTAGGGAAAAAGAAAATTCTTCTCAGTGGTTTTTTATACACACTGGGTTTGGCTTTTACTTACACGGCAATTGCAGTAATTATTTCAATGGGTGCAAGTAAGTTTCATGTGGCTCGTTTTTTTCAAGGAAATGGAGAAAAATTTGTTGGTCCAATTATGATTTTCATCGGTTTAATCATGTTGAATGTGATTAAATTGAACTTTCTTGGAAAATCAGATTTGAAAGAAAAACTAGGAGACAAATTTAAAAACAAAGGCTTGCTTGGTTCATTTTTACTAGGAGCATTGTTTGCGATGGCCTTTTGTCCCTACAGTGGTGCAATGTATTTTGGAATTCTAGTTCCCATGACCATCAACAGTGAAATGGGTATTACCTTGCCCTTATTTTTTGCCTTAGGTGCTGGTTCGTTGGTATTCTTCTTCACCTTTATCATTGCTTTTAGCATGCAAAAAATGGGGATGTATTTCAACGCCGTTACCAAAATTGAAAAAGTAATGCGGTACACTGCTGCCATTTTATTCATTGTCACAGGTTTGTATTACGTGCTCATCTATTTAAAAGTTTTTTAATACATCTTGTCTCTAAAAGTTTTCGATGAAGCAATTTTTTAACCAAGCAAAACAAAGCCTATTAAATAAATCTAATTTGGGGTATTGCTCTAATTCTGCCTACTTTTGCGAGAACATATGAAAAGTCGCCTAAATTTATTTGACCTTAGTCAAAAAGTAGATTATAAAATTGAAATTCTAGCTGGTTTAACTGTCGCAATGACCATGATTCCAGAGTCTTTGTCCTTTGCTATTTTAGCAGGTTTCCCTCCTTTGGTTGGTCTTTATGGTGCATTTATAATGGGCCTAGTTACAGCAATTTTTGGCGGAAGACCAGGTTTGATTTCTGGTGGCGCTGGTGCAACTGTTATCGTCTTAATCGCTTTGATGAAATCGCATGGAATGGAATACGTCTTTGGAGCGATAGTGCTTGCTGGCCTTATTCAGTTGGTGGTTGGTTTATTAAAACTCGGGAAATTTATTCGTTTAGTTCCTCAACCTGTGATGTTTGGATTTGTAAATGGATTAGCCATCATCATTTTCATGTCTCAATTGGAGCAATTCAAAACCGTTGTTGATGGTCAAACAGAATGGCTTACAGGTGCACCTTTTTTAATCATGGCTGCGCTGGTGGCGCTTACCATTGCGATTGTGGTTTTACTGCCAAAAATCACAAAAGTTGTTCCTTCTTCATTGGTGGCTATTTTTGTTGTTTTTGGCGTAGTACTTCTCTTTAATATTGACACCAAACAAGTTGAAGACATTGCTTCTGTCAGTGGCTCGTTGCCTCCATTTCACATTCCCAATATTCCATTTACTTTTGAAACCATTCAAATTATTTTTCCATACGCTCTAATCATGGCGGCTGTTGGTTTAACAGAAGGTTTATTAACTTTAAACCTAGTAGATGAAATTACTGCTACAAAGGGAAACAGTAATCGTGAATGTTTGGCACAAGGTGGAGCAAACGTACTAAATGGCTTTTTTTATGGGATGGGTGGTTGCCCAATGATAGCTCAAACATTAGTGAATTTATCAGCAGGATCAAGGGCCCGACTTTCAGGAATTGTTGCTGCAGTGACAATTTTGGTAATCATTTTAGTCGGTGCTCCTGTAATTGGAAAATTACCATTGGCAGCCTTAACGGGCGTAATGATAATGGTAGCAGTTGGAACATTTGAATGGGCAAGTTTAAAGATTTTCAAGCGGATGCCAATGTCAGACATTCTTGTAATGATCGTGGTGATGTCGATTACTGTTTTCGTCCATAATTTAGCGCTCGCAGTATTGATTGGTGTCATTATTTCAGCCCTCGTTTTTTCGTGGGACAATGCCAAACGGATACGGGCGAGAAAGTTTATCGATGAAAAAGGAGTGAAACATTATGAAATCTTTGGCCCCTTGTTTTTTGGTTCTACCACTGCTTTTAATGAAAAATTTGATGTGCAAAATGATCCAAATGAAGTAGTTATCGACTTTGCAGAAAGTAGGGTAGTGGATATGTCTGCGATTGATGCACTCAATAAAGTTACTGAACGCTATCAAAAAGCTGGTAAAATTGTGCGTTTACGTCATCTAAGTGCCGATTGTCAAAGAATGCTAAAAAATGCTGGTGCAATAATTGATGTCAACATAGAAGAAGATCCAAGTTATACTCTTGTTGAGTAGTGATTTTTGAAAATTAGCTTCTTGTTTTTCTTTCCTTTAAAGACAATTGTAATAATTAATTTTCATTAATTGCCAGGAAATAATTATGCCAAATTTATCATGATTTCTGCTTCTATTTCAAAAACTAAAACTCTTTAATCCTAAATAAAATGAAAGTTTTGTACTTTTAAAAACTACTAATTTAGATTCTTCAAATCTTTGCTTAACTTTGCAACACCAATTTTTTCTTAAATGAAACTAAAATTCTCAAAATACCAGGGTACTGGAAATGATTTTATAATGTTAGATAATTTATCTGGATTTTACGATTCACTTTCTGTTCCTCAAATACAATTCTTATGTGATCGAAAATTTGGAATTGGTGCTGATGGTTTGATTAAAATTTCAAAAGCTTCAGAAGTCGAATTTGAAGTAGATTATTACAATTCAGACGGGTCGAAAAGCTTTTGTGGGAATGGGGCTCGTTGTTCAGTTGCCTTTGCTCAAACTTTAGGAATCAATTCTAATCATGTGATTTTTTCTGCTATTGATGGTTTACACGAAGCACAAAAGAAAGAAGATTTAGTTTCACTTAAAATGAATAATGTCCACGAAATAAAAGAAATTTCTTCCGACTTTGAATTGTACACAGGTTCTCCGCACTACATTCGATTTGTTGATAATACGCTCAATTTAAACGTGTTTCATGAGGGAAGAAAGATTCGTTATGCTCCTGAATATCAAGAAAATGGAATAAACGTAAATTTTGTAGAGGAATTAAGTGACAACGAATTAGAAGTTGCTACTTACGAAAGAGGCGTGGAGAACGAAACTTTATCGTGTGGCACAGGTGTGACCGCTGCTGCCTTGGCTTACGCCCAGAAAATGGGACTTTATGGCAAACAAGAAATCCGAATCCATACCAAAGGTGGTAAATTAAAAGTCGCTTTTGAAAGAACAGGTGAAGATGATTACATAAATATCTTTTTAATTGGTCCAGCTGTTCACATTTTTGAAGGAGAAATTGAAATAAAATGATCGAATTTCCAATAAAAAATCCAGTTCAATTAGAAAGTGCTCAACTTGAAAAGGGACTTTTTATTTGGATTTTTCATGCCAATAAAATTCCCCCGCACATTGGGATTTCAATTAATGGACTTTTTTACAGCTTAAAGGTAACGAATAAGGACATAGAAGTTGATTATAAAAGAGTTGTTGAAATCATCAATCAGAAGAGGATTCAAACCGTTTTTGTAGAAATTAACAATTCGAATTCAAATATCAAAGAAAATATTCATGAAATTTTCTCAAAAATTGAAATTATAAATAATTGTAATTCAAGTTGTTTAGAACCTTTAGTTCAAGTTTTAGTACAGTCTGGTTCCATAGAAATTGAACGCTTGTCACAATTGTTAGTAAATCTACAAAATCAAAATAGAATTCAAGCTTATTTTCAACTAAATTTGGATTCAGATTTTGAAGGAATCCAGTTTTACACAAAAGAAAAAATACAACAACGAATTGAGGAATTAATCCATGTTAAAAGGAGAAAACATTTACCTAAGAGCTATTGAGCCTAGTGATGCCACAAAAGTCATGCTTTGGGAGAATAATCCTGAATATTGGAAGGTGAGTGGAACTGAAGCTCCGTATTCAATGCACGGAATATTGGAATACATCAATTCAATACACAATTTCCGACAATCGGGAGAGTTACGTTTGATGATTTGTTTGAATAAAAATGATGAGGCAATCGGTACCTTAGATTTATTTGAAGCAAATTTCAAACACGGAAGAGCTGGAATTGGAATCCTAATCGCCGAAAAAAATGAACGAAACAAAGGTTATTCAAAAGAAAGTTTGCTACTTTTGCATCATTATGCCAAGGTAATGTTTAATTTTTACAACCTTACAGCTAATGTTTTGGAAAGTAATGAAGCAAGTATTGCACTTTTTGAATCACTTGGTTATGAATTAGTTGGAATTAGAAAAAACTGGTTTTTGGACAAAAATAAACGAATTAACGAACGAATTTATCAAATATGTTTAGAAAAATAGCAATCGCAGTAGCTGCACTTTTACTTGTTGCCATCATTTTTTTATGGCCAAAAATCAGCCTTTATTTAGCAGGATCAACATCTGTTGCCAATAAAGAAAAAGTTGAATTTTATTTTGATGCAACATCCGATTTGAAAGGGTTGGCATCCCAATTGGAAAAAGAAAAAGTCATTGATAATGTGGATGCTTTTTTGAAAGTAGGGGAATACAAAGGTTTGAACTCAGAGCGCCTAGCTTCAGGGAAATACATCATTGAACCTGGAACGAATTATAAAACTTTGTTAAATGGATTCACGAAGAATTCAAACGGAAATGGAAACGCAGAAGTGGAAGTAGAGGTGACCTTTAATAATTGCCGCGATGTCATTCAGCTCGCTGGGAAAGTATCAAAATGTATTCAAACGGATAGCACGGAATTAGCAAAATTTTTGACTTCTGAGGCTACCTTGAAAAAATATGATTTTACTCCAGAGCAACTTCCTGCACTATTTTTACCAAACACTTACCGCATGTTTTGGGATACCGATGCAGATCAATTTTTGCAGAGAATGGCTAAAGAATTCAAGAATTTTTGGACTGCTGATAGACTAAGCAAATTGAAAGAAATTGGATTGGATTCTCCGTCTGAAGCGGTAACCTTAGCGAGTGTGGTTTATTCAGAACAAGGAAAAAATCCATCTGAATGGCCAATCATCGCGGGCTTATATTTGAATCGAATTCAAAAAGGAATGAAATTACAAAGCGATCCAACCTTCAAATTTTGTTGGGGAGATGAATTGAAAGGAGTTCAACGCTTAACCTACGAACATCGTGATAGAGATTGTCCTTATAACACTTATTTGCATGCAGGTTTGCCTCCAGGGCCAATTTGTATTCCTCCAACCCAATGTGTGGATGCAGTTTTAAATCGTGATAAAAATGATTACATTTTTATGATGGCAAAAGCAGATTACTCTGGTTTACATGATTTTACGGTTAATTATTCTGATCACAGCAGATTAGCTGCAATTTATTCTAAATGGTTAAAAAGTGAAGGTTATTAACCTTTCTTTATTTCTCCCGTTTTTTTATCAAAGCCATAGGGGCAATGTTTACAGCCATTTTTGCAGCAATATCCTTTTTTTAGGTGATAACTTTCTGTAAAGACAATAAAGCCTTCCTCACTTAAATAGTAATCTTCACTATCTAAAGTATTCTTTTTTGAAAAGCCTGAAAAATCCTCTTTCATAAATTATTTGCTGTAAAGGTAATTAATATTAAGAATTAAAAAATTAATTGTACTTTTAAACAATATTTAACCAAAAAAGTTTAAAATTTAATTTTATGAAGCAATTTACAGGGTCGATAATTGTTGCCATTGCGGTAATAATATCTTCAATTATCATCGGCGGAGCTTATGCTAAGCGAGGAAACACGAATCAATCAATTTCAGTTACAGGTTTAGGAGAAGAAAATTTCACCTCTGATTTAATTGTTTGGAAAGCATCATTTTCCTCTAAAGGAGATGATTTAAAAGCCGCATCTTCAGATTTGAAAACTAAAAAGGAAAAAATCAAAAATTATTTAATAAAAAAAGGTGTAAAATCAGAAGAAATTGTTTTTAATTCAGTAAATATCCAAAAATTATATTCGAACACTTACGATAATTATGGAAATGTTCAATCTTCTTATTTTTCGGGTTATTCTTTAAGTCAAACTATTCGCGTAGAATCCAAAGATGTTGATAAGGTTGAATTAATTTCGCGTGAGATCACAGAATTAATCAATCAAGATATTGAATTAGAATCCTTTGAACCTGATTATTACTATACTAAACTGGCAGAATTAAAATTGAAAATGATTGAAAACGCAACTAAAGATGCAAAAGAAAGAGCTGAGAAAATAGCAGTAAACGCAGGAAGTTCATTGGGTTCCTTGAAAAATGCAACGATGGGCGTTATACAAATTACTGCGAAAAATTCTGCTGAAGATTACAGTTGGGGAGGATCATTTAATACAAGTTCAAAAATTAAAACTGCAACAATCACCATTCGCTTAGAATACAATATCGATTAAGTAGCCGAAATTATTGATTTTTTATTTTCAAATTAACGTTGAAAATAAAAATAAAATACTAATTTTACGAACGCAAAAATTAATAAAATGAATTTACACGAATATCAAGGGAAATCAATTTTAAGCAAGTATGGTGTTGCTGTGCAACGTGGAGTTGTTGTTGATAAAGTAGAAAATGCAGTTGAGGCTGCTAAAAAACTTACTGAAGAAACAGGAACTGGTTGGTATGTTGTTAAAGCACAAATTCATGCTGGTGGTAGAGGTAAAGGTGTTGTGGAAGAAACTGGATCACACGGAGTTGTACTTGCAAAAGGAATCGACCAAGTAGAGGAGAAGGTAAAAGGAATTTTAGGAGGGCATTTAACAACTGCTCAAACAAATGGTAAAGGTAAAAAAGTTAACAAAGTATTGTTAGCTGAAGATGTTTACTACCCAGGTGAATCAGAGGTTTCTGAATTTTATATGTCAGTTTTATTAGACAGAGAAAGAGGAAGAAACGTGATCATTTATTCTACTGAGGGTGGAATGGATATTGAAACAGTTTCTGAAAATACTCCAGAGTTAATTTACAAAGAAGAAGTTGATCCTCGTGTTGGTTTACAAGGTTTTCAAGCTCGTAAAATCGCTTTTAATTTAGGTTTGTCTGGTGAAGCTTTCAAACAAATGACAAAATTCATTCCTGCTTTATATGCTGCTTATGAAGGTTGTGATGCTTCTATGTTCGAAATTAATCCAGTATTAAAAACATCTGATAATAAAATTATTGCTGTTGATGCAAAAGTTACTTTGGACGGAAATTCATTGTTCAGACATCCTGATTATTTAGCAATGCGTGATACTACGGAAGAAGATCCAACAGAAGTTGAAGCAGATGCTGCAGGATTAAATTTCGTGAAATTAGACGGAAATGTTGCTTGTATGGTTAACGGTGCAGGTTTAGCAATGGCTACCATGGATATTATCAAATATTCTGGTGGAAATCCAGCAAACTTCTTGGACGTTGGTGGAACAGCTGATGCAGAAAGAGTAGAAAAAGCATTTCACATCATTTTAAAAGATCCGAACGTGAAAGCAATTTTAATCA
>CAZHLZ010000066.1:1194-2072 GCA_964532475.1 uncultured Chitinophaga sp. | reverse complement strand
CAATATTTTTGGTGGAATTGTTCGTTGTGATCGTGTTGCACAAGGTGTTGTTGATGCATACAAAAATATGGGAAATATCCCTGTTCCAATTATCGTTAGATTACAAGGAACGAACGCTGTTGAAGCGAAAAAATTAATCGACGAATCAGGACTAAATGTTCACTCAGCAGTATTATTACAAGAAGCTGCTGACAAAGTGAAAGAAGTTTTAGCTTAATTTATTTTTATTAAAGAAAGCTGAATTCGTAATTGGATTCAGCTTTTTTATTTTACCTAAACACACATGTTCAACAAAGAGAAAATCATATACAAAACAGCAGAAGAAATTGAAATTATGCGCGAAGCAGCGCAAATTGTAAGTAGAACTTTGGGCAAAATCGCTGAAGTTATTGCAATTGGAGTGACGCCAAAATATTTGGACGAAATGGCAGAAGAATACATTCGTTCTCAAAATGCCATTCCTGGGTTCAAAGGTTTATATGGTTGCCCAAGTACTTTGTTGATTTCTGTTAATGACCAAGTTGTTCATGGCTTACCAACAGATAGAAAGTTTGAGTCAGGAGACATTGTTTCTGTTGATTGCGGATCCTATTTCGAAGGATATTATGGTGACCATGCCTATACATTTGAAATTGGTGATGTAAAACCTGAAGTGAAGAAATTGTTAGAGGTTACAAAAGAATGTTTGGCAATTGGTATTGAAAATACGCGCGTTGGAAATAGAATTGGAGATATTGGATTTTACATTCAACAACACGCTGAAAAAAATGGCTATGGAGTTGTAAGAGATTTAGTTGGACATGGATTAGGAAAATCTTTGCATGAGGAACCACAAGTCCCAAATTATGGCAGACGAGGACAGGGCAAAAAAATTCAGG
>CAZHLZ010000066.1:0-1184 GCA_964532475.1 uncultured Chitinophaga sp. | reverse complement strand
TGGGGACAGAAAAAATTTACACTGCGGAAGACAATTGGACAATTTATACAGCTGACAACCTACCAAGTGCGCACTTTGAGCACAATGTGGCAGTGGTAAATGGAATGCCAGAGGTACTTTCAACTTTTAAATTTATTGAGGAGGCTTTAGCAAAAAAATAAAACATGTCAAAAGAACAAAGAACTTTTGCTTTAAGTGCTTTGACACTATTTTTTTTAGCATTTTCAAATTTGCTTACTACTGGTAAGTTTATTTTTACTTTCCCGATAAATGATTTTGTTTTATTGGCGGTGACGATTTATTTTTCTTTTTTAAATTATTCCCAAACAAAAATTCAGCATTTATTATTAATTTTCTTTAGTATTTCCATTTTTTGTTCAAATTATTACAACTTTGAATTTTTTTTAAATTCAGAGCAAATGACCAATTTAACAAATTCTGTTTTTACGGACTTTGCATTAATTCTTAATTTTATTTTTTATTTTACTTTATTTTTTCTCTTACTAAAAAGGGAAAAATCATTCCTTTTTTGGATTCTATTTGTAATAAATTTTGTGTTAGTTGTTTTTCTGCAATTTTATGAGCAAAAATTTCTTTTGTTTTTGATGTATATTTTTCTTCCTGCATCAATTTTTATTTCAAAAAAAGGGAATTCAACTTATTATAAATCAGTTTATTATTTATTTTTACTTGTAAATGTTTTACATTTCACGAAAGTAATTAGCATTTATTTTTAAAAATATTTTCAAAAAAGCTTTGTAAATCTAAAGAATTTACTAATTTTGCACCCAAGTTCATTGAATATTGGAGGGATGGGTGAGTGGCTAAAACCACCAGTTTGCTAAACTGACGTACGGGTAACTGTACCGCGAGTTCGAATCTCGCTCTCTCCGCTTTTTTTTTTGCATAGAAGTCAAATGATTTGTAAAATAAACTTGCACATTAACAAAATTTGATTACCTTTGCACTCCTTTTAAACGTAAAAGGAAAATAAATTGAAAATTTTAGTTGTGAATTTAAATCAATTAAACTCACACTTTTTTGAAAATCGAATTCTTATTTCAAAAGTAATTCGGGGTGTAGCGTAGCCCGGTATCGCGCCTGCTTTGGGAGCAGGAGGCCGTCAGTTCGAATCTGGCCACCCCGACAAGGGGATGAGAAATCATCCCCCTTTTTTTTGAAAT
>CAZHLZ010000065.1:0-13293 GCA_964532475.1 uncultured Chitinophaga sp. | reverse complement strand
CATCCCGATAATTATCGGGAGCGCCACGCAGCCATTTTATTTTATGATGCGCTATCCATCCCAATAATTATCGGGAGCACCACGCAGCCAGTTTGATTTATGATACGTTATTCATCTCAACAAAATCTTTTGCAATAAACAGCTTTTGATTTCTTAAGGTGACTCGTACATTTAACATTTAAATCTGTCCCAAAATTAAGTTTTATTTTGTAATTATTATAAATAAGCATCAATTTTAAAGTTTTTTTCTTGAAAATTAATCGTTTTAAAAAAAAAATCATTTACTTTGTGTCAAATAAATACTTGAATTATGATTTTAGCAAGCTCAACAGAAGTTTTTTACGGTTTAGATGACATGTTCCAAACAATATTTTTGTTTTTTGATTGGGTTCAAAATAAAGCAAATTATACATTCTTATTGTTAGGTTTTGTTGGATTTTTCATGTGGTTCAATTTCCAAAGAAAATTCAATGAAAAAGCAAAAAACGATCCAAATCAAATTAAATAATTTTTGATCAAAAATATTAAAAAGCTTGCTTGTAATGAGCAGGCTTTTTTTATTTCATGCACTCACTTTACAAATTAACATGGCAACAAAAACAGTAATTATTACTGCTGGTGGAATCGGGAATCGCATGCAAAGTGCCTTACCAAAACAATTTATTTTGGTACATGGGAAAAGTATTTTAGAACATACAATTAATTCGTTCTATGATTATGATAATTCAATTCAAATTATTCTAACTTTACCAGAGCAATGGATTCATTACTGGGAAGAATATTGTAAAACGAATAAAGTGCTCATTCAACATCAGATTATTTCTGGGGGAAAAGAACGTTACCATTCGATTCAAAATGCTCTTGCAGTTGCTACAGGAGAATTAATTGCTATTCACGATGGAGTGCGCCCACTAGTAAGTCAACAAACTTTAATAAATGCATTTGATTTAGCTCAAAAAAAAGGAAATGCAGTTCCAATTTTTCCTCTAAAAGAATCCATTCGTTTTATTGACCAAAAAGGTTCAAATGCTTTAAATAGGAGCTTTTACTATGCCGTGCAAACTCCGCAAGTTTTTCAAAAAGATATTATTATACAGGCATACAAAAATCCATTTCATGAAGCAATTACTGATGATGCTTCCCTAGTTGAGGAATTTGGTGAAATTATAAATACCTTTATTGGCAACGAGGAAAACATAAAAATTACCACTCCCTTCGATTTAAAAATTGCAGAATATTATTTGTAAAGAGCATTCTGTAAAATTTTTTTGTGTAATTTTACTTTATGTCGGAAGAAAGGCAAATTTTTACCTTAAAGCAAGTAACCAATTCCATTCAAAAGGTTATCAATGAACGCTACCCAAAAGTTTATTGGATCCAAACTGAAATACATAAATTAAATTATACCTCGAAAGGACATTGTTACCCTGAATTAGTTCACAAAGAAAATGGTCAAGTTTTGGCAGAAATGCGAGGTACAATTTGGGCAACAAATTTTGAAAAAATCAACAAAAATTTTGCGCAAGTTGTTAAGGAACCGATACGCGATGGTATGTCCTTACTTTTGTGTGTAAAAATTGTTTTTCACTCCATCTTTGGAATTTCCTTGGAAATAATTGACATTGACCCAACTTATTCACTTGGCGAATTGCAAAAAGAACGGGATGAAACGCTTAAAAAATTAACAGCGGAAGGAGTTTTAAACAACAATCAAAAATTACCTTTTCCATTATTGCCGAAAAGAATTGCAATCATTTCACAAGATGGAATTAAAGGTTTACAAGATTTTTATACCATTATCAATAAAAATCCTTGGAACTATTCGTGGTTTTTTATGTTATTTCCTGCACAATTGAATGGAGATTTGGCAATAAATTCCATTGTGCAACAATTAGAAAGAATTGAAAAGGTAAAAAATCATTTCGATGCCGTTTTAATAATCCGTGGAGGTGGGGGAGAAATTGGGCTTTCTTGTTACAACAATTATCAATTGGCACGAAAAATAGCAACTTTTCCACTGCCAATTATGACAGGAATTGGACATTCAACCAATATTACCGTTTCTGAATTGGTTGCTTACAGAAATGCAATCACCCCAACGGAATTAGCAGATTTTTTGATACAAGCGTTTCATGAATTTAGTGTTCCCTTACAAAATGCATTAAAAACAATTAAGAAACAAAGTCTAAATTTGCTCGCAAACTGGAAAAATGAATTAAAAAACGAAATAAAATTCCTAAATGGAGCGAGTAATTTATTTTTAATTGAAGCCAAGAATTCTCTTAAAAATGAAATGAATGAAATAAAGTTAAGTAGTAAAAATGCACTTCAAAGTGAAACCTTACGCTTTAATAAAATCTCATTTCAAGTGAATGAAAAAATAAAAATTCGCATCAATGAATCTCGTTATTTACTGAAAAATTTACGATTAAATCTAAAAAATGCGAGTAAAGTAAATATTCAAAATAATAAATTAGAATTAGACTCAAACAAGAAAAAAATAAATCCACTGATTGAAAGAAAAATTAAACTTGAAAACAGCAAAATCGAACTATTAGAAAATACCATTCGACTGGTTGACCCAATCAATGTTTTAAAACGTGGATATTCCATCGCTTTAAAAAATGGGAAAACAATTTCAACATCAAATCCAATTTTTGAAGGAGATTTGATTGAAGTAAAAACAAGCGAATTTGAGTTTGAAAGTGAAATTAAAAAAATTAAATAGTTAAAAATCTTATGGCAAAAACTAGTGAAAATTACCAAGCATCATTTGAAGAATTACAACAAATTGTGGAAGAAATTGAGACCGGAGAAATTAGTGTGGACGAGCTTTCAATTAAGGTGAAACGCGCAGCAATTTTATTAAAAATTTGTAAAGAAAAGTTGAGTTCAACAGAAGAAGATGTCAATCAAATATTGAAAGAGTTGGATGAAGAATGATTCTAAGAAAATTCTTTTCACATAAAAAGTAAAAATTGCCAACAAATTAAAAATGTCGGCAAATTATGAAGTTAAAGTGGCATTTATGAAGAATGATTCTTATTTTCTCAACTGAATATTTAATTCCTTTAATTGCTCGTCGTTTAGTAAAGAAGGTGCGTCAATCATCACATCACGACCGCGATTATTTTTAGGGAAAGCAATGTAATCTCTGATTGAATCTGATCCGCCCATAGTTGCAACTAAACGATCCAATCCGAATGCTAGTCCTCCGTGAGGTGGTGCTCCGAATTCAAAGGCATTCATCAAGAATCCAAATTGATTTTGAGCTTCCTCTTTCGTAAAGCCAAGTAAATCAAACATCTGCGACTGCAAATCTCTGTCGTGAATACGAATAGAACCTCCACCTAATTCTACCCCATTCATCGCTAAATCATACGCATTTGCACGTACTTTTCCAGGATCTGTTCCAATTAAATGGAAATCTTCTGGTTTTGGTGAGGTAAAAGGATGGTGCATGGCATGGTATCTTCCGTATTCTTCGTCCCACTCCAATAAAGGGAAATCCAAAACCCACAAAGGCTTAAAATCGTTCGGGTTACGTAAACCTAATTCATTTCCAAGGTGTAAACGCAATTCATTCATTTGTTTTCTAACCTTATCCAACTCACCGCATAACAAGAAAACTAAATCTCCAGCTTTTGCATTTGTTTTTTCAGCCCATTTTTTCAATTCTTCTTCAGAATAGAATTTATCAACCGAACTTTTTAGTGTTCCATCTTCGTTACAACGCAAATAAATGAGTCCTGTAGCCCCAATTTGTGGACGTTTTACCCAATCCGTAAGAGCATCAATTTGTTTACGAGTATACGAATTTGCTTGCTCTGCATTGATTGCCAAAATGGTTTCTGCATTATCAAAAACAGGAAAATCTTTGCCTTTAACAAGCTCTGTCATGTCTACGAATTCCATTCCAAAACGAATGTCTGGTTTATCAGAACCATATTTTGCCATGGCCTCTGCGTAATCCATTCTTGGGAAAGCACCTTCGAATTCGATTCCACGCACTGTTTTAAACAAATGTTTGATCAATCCTTCAAAGGTTTGTAAAATATCTTCTTGCTCCACGAAAGCCATTTCGCAGTCAATTTGTGTAAATTCTGGTTGTCTATCAGCACGTAAATCTTCATCACGGAAACATTTTACGATCTGGTAGTAACGATCAAATCCTGAAACCATCAACAATTGTTTGAAGGTTTGTGGAGATTGAGGCAAAGCGTAAAATTCACCTTCATTCATTCTACTTGGCACAACGAAATCTCGTGCACCTTCGGGTGTTGATTTGATTAAATATGGAGTTTCCACATCTAAAAAATCTAGGCTATCTAAATATTTGCGGGTTTCAAGTGCAACTTTATTTCTCAAACGCAATTTTTCTTGCACAGGATTTCTTCTCAAGTCCAAATAACGGTATTGAGCTCTAATTTCCTCACCACCATCTGTTTCATCTTCTATTGTAAACGGAGGAGTTTTTGCGGCGTTTAAGACGGTTAATTTTTCAACAATTATTTCAATCTCACCCGTAGGCATATTTTTATTTTTGGAAGATCGTTCGATTACAGTTCCTTCCACTTGAATCACAAATTCACGTCCTAACTTACGAGCTTGCATGCACAAATCTGCATTTTCCTCCAAGTTAAATGCCAATTGAGTTACTCCATAACGATCACGTAAATCGATAAAAGTCATTCCACCAAGATCACGTGAGCGTTGCATCCAACCTGCAAGTGTCACTTTTGTTCCAATATGTTCTATGCGTAATTCGCCGTTTGTGTGAGATCTATACATTGCTTAAAAATTCAGGGAACAAAGATACACTTTTGTATTCAAAATAAAAACCTCTCCTCGGAATGTAAGTTAAATTAAGTATAATTTTAATTCCTTAAAATTCTGCGTTTTTTGGTGTTCTAGGGAAAGGAATCACATCGCGAATGTTTGACATTCCCGTTACAAACATGACCATACGTTCAAAACCTAAACCAAAACCTGCGTGAGGAACTGTACCAAATTTACGAGTTTCTAAGTACCACCATAATTCTTCTTCAGGAATATTAAAAGCAGCCATTTTTTCTTTCAAAACATCTAATCTTTCTTCACGTTGAGAACCTCCAACCATTTCACCAATCCCTGGAAAAAGGATGTCCATGGCAGCAACTGTTTGTTTTCCTTCTGCACAATTTTCATTTTTTCGCATGTAAAATGCTTTGAAAGAAGCTGGGTAATCAACAATAATTACAGGACGTTTAAATTCTTTTTCAACTAAATAGCGCTCGTGTTCGGATTGCAAATCTGTTCCCCATTCCACATCATATTTGAATTTTTTCTTTTTATAATGATTTGAATTTACCAGAATATCTATAGCCTCCGTGTAAGTAATTCGTTTGAAATCATTGGCAACAACAAAATTTAATTTTTCAATTAATGTCATTTCATTGCGTTCGTTCGCTGGTTTTGTTGTTTGCTCCTGCGCTTCTCTTTCTGATAAAAATTTCAAATCATCGGAAAAATTGTCCATGATGTATTGGCAAATAAATTTCAGCATTTCTTCCGCTAAGTCCATGTTGTCATTGATGTCGTTGAATGCAACTTCTGGTTCAATCATCCAAAACTCAGCTAGGTGCCGCGAAGTATTGGAGTTTTCTGCTCTAAATGTTGGTCCAAAAGTATATACTTGTCCTAAAGCTAAGGCTCCTAATTCTGCTTCCAATTGCCCAGAAACAGTTAAGTTAACTTGCTTACCGAAGAAATCTTCAGAGAAATCAATTTTCCCGTCAACTAAAGGTGGATTTTGTGGATCCAAAGTAGAAACGTGGAACATTTCACCTGCACCTTCAGCGTCAGAACCTGTTATGATTGGTGTATGCAAATAGTAAAATCCTTTATCGTTAAAAAATTTGTGGATAGCATAAGAAACTCCGTGACGAATTCTGAAAACTGCTGCAAAAGTATTAGTTCTGAAACGTAAATGCGCTTGTTCTCTCAAAAACTCTAAACTATGTTTTTTAGGCTGCATTACTGTTTTTTGCACATCATCAGGATTTGCTTCGCCAATAATTTCAATTTCTGAAACCTGCAATTCAATTGCCTGACCAGCTCCTTGAGATTCAACTAAAACACCAGTCAATCCAAGTGCGGAAGCTGTAGTGATTTTTTTCAAAATTGCTTCATCAAAATTTTCAAAGTCAACAACCGCTTGTAAATTATTGATTGTAGAACCATCATTTAATTGAATAAAACGATTACTTCTGAATGCACGAACCCATCCTTTTACAACTATGTTTTCTCCGACTTTTGAGTTTTTTAAGACATCAACAATTTTAGTATGTTTCATTTTTAACGAATAAAAAAATTAGGGTGTAAAGTTAATGAAATAAAGAATCAATTACTCTGTTTTTTCATAAAAAACTATTGTTTTGTTTCCTATCTTAAACTAATGATAATTTAAATTCCATTTTATCCATCTTCAATGGTTTGTCAAAACTTATTTAACTATATCTTTGTTTAAGTTTTTTTTTAAAATAGCAAAATTTTCGATTATTCGTTTTTGTAACTGACTTATTTTTTGTGTCAAATGATTTTAAAATTACATAGCCAAAAACAATATTTTCCTCAACTGCTGCAGGCATTGAAGTCAAGAAAGGTATTATCTTATCGTTTGGCAGAATTATCAGAAAAAATTTCAATCATCGATTTGGAAAGCAAAATAAATATAGATGATGTAAATTTGGATTGCTTATTTGATTATCAGATTTTCCCCGAATACATAATGAGTACTTTAACTCAATGGAAAAATGAGAAACGAAGGATGAAAGTTGGAGATAACATTTTACAACAAGTCTATTTGCCACCAATTAAAAATTTTTCTCAAAAAATAATTTTTGGTGTTCGAATTTCCGCAATAATTGATGAAAAATGTCGAAAAGGATTTAGTTACGAGACACTTGAAGGCCATGTAGAAAAAGGAATTTCTACTTTCACAATTGAAGAAATAGATGGAAAATTAATTTTCAAAATACATACTTTTTCAAAACCAGGAAATTTCATTTCTAAATTGTTTGCACCAATATTTTCTTTGCCTTATCAAAAGTATTGTACTGGAAAGGCATTAATTAATGTCAAAGTAAACATTCGATAACTTACTTTGTTAAATACAAAAAATAGCCTAACTTTACCCCGCTAAAACTAAAAAACTAAAATTATGAAGAAAACGTATATTTTCATCGTATTTCTTTTTGCATTCCAGAATTTATTTTCTCAGGTAGTTAGATGTTACACGGATGAAATGGATTTGCAACTAAGAAATCAATTTCCAAATTTGGAAACAAGAGATCAATTTGAACATTGGTTAGACAGCACCATAAATAGTTCTTCAGCGAATAGAATTATTGGTGGTGTGTATCAAATTCCAGTAGTTTTTCAAGTCATTCATAATGGTGAAGCAGTTGGTGTTGGTTCCAATATTTCTTATGCTGCCATTCAATCTCAAATTGATGTTTTAAACGAAGATTTCAGAAGAATTGTCAATACGAACGGTTACAATACGAATCCTGTTGGTGCAGATACAGAGATAGAATTTTGTTTGGCTAAAAGACGACCAGACGGTTCAGCTTTCCCAAATGGAGAGGATGGTGTAAATAGAATCAATAGAACAACTGCTGGTTTTACGGCTCCACCATTTTCAACAAATTATATTGATGCAACGATAAAAACATATACTTATAACAACAACGTGCCAACGGCAACTAGAGGTTGGAATCCAGGGAAATATATGAACATTTGGATTTGTAATATTTCTGGCGGAACTTTAGGTTATGCGCAATTTCCGCAATCTCCGCTTGGTGGAATGGGTTGTGGTGCACAAACAACTGCTACAGATGGAGTGGTTTTTACTTATACTTCCATCGGTAAAAGTGCGGTTACTGGTTTTGCAGCTCCGTACAATGAAGGAAGAACTGCAACGCATGAAATTGGACACTGGTTGGGTTTGAGACATATTTGGGGCGATGGTGGTTGCACTGTTGATGATTTTTGCAACGATACACCTGTGGCTGGTCAAGCAAACTATGGATGTCCGACTGGAGAAAATTCTTGTACAGCATTACCAGGAAACGACATGATTGAGAATTACATGGATTATACAGACGATCTCTGCATGAATATTTTTACAAACGATCAAAAAACAAGAATGAGAACTGTGTTGGAAAGCAGTCCTTTGCGTGTAAGTCTAATTAACTCGGATGCCTGCATTCCTCCAAGCACGAACGATGCATCTATTATCGATATTTTAAATCCAAAAGGAGATAATTGCCCAGGAAGTATTGCCCCTTCGGTAATAATCAAAAATAGAGGAACAAATGTTTTAACATCGGCAACTATTTCCTATCAAGTGGATAATGGTGCTGTAACAAATTTTGCTTTTAACGGAAACGTTGCAAGTGGTTCTACTGCTACAGTTACTCTTCCTGCTTTTGCATCTTATTTAGGAACACATTCTTTGAAAGTTTACTCAACTTTGCCAAATGGAGTTGTTGATCCTTCTACGGAATATGACACTACAATAATTAATTTTATCGTATCCAACGGAATTTCAGCACCTTATACTCAAAACTTTGAGGCAAATGTTTTTCCTCCAGATTTAAAATGGGTGGTAGAAAATGAAAATTCCGATTGTTACGAATGGTTGGGTGCTTCTGCAACATCAATTCTTGCTGTGGAAAATAACAATACGGCACAATTTCCAGGTTTCGGAAACAATACTTCGGGAAGGGAATCATTAGTTACTCCAATTTTCATTCTTCCATGTAATGCAACAAATGCCAACATTCAATTTGATGTGGCTTACAGAAGAAGAAATAACACAACTTCAAACTACGAAAGATTGTTTATTGAAATTTCTGAAAATTGTGGTCAAACTTGGAATTCAACTCCAATTTATGATAAATCGGGAACAAGTTTGCAGGTTTCAACGAATACTTCTACTTCTTACTACACACCTCTTGTAGTCTCTGATTGGAGAACTGAAACAATTGATCTATCTTCTTTTATTTCATCCACATCTAAAAATGTGAAATTCAGATTTAGAGCTGTTGCAGCCAATGGAAATAATATTTATTTGGATAATTTTAAATTTAACGCAACTTCTAGTACAGAAATTTTAGTTACACAAAATGGGAACGAAATTTTCGATGAAGGTGGCGTAGATTTTGGTCAAGTGACGATTGGTGGAACATCTCAAAAGACATTTACGGTAAAAAATAATGGAACTAGTAATTTGACATTAAATTTACCACTTTCAATTTCTGGAACAGCATTTACCGTTTTAAATAACAATTTAAGCGCAACGATTGCTCCAGGTGCAAGTCAAACCTTTGATGTTCTTTTTTCGGCAACAAATCCCGGAGCCTATTCTGAAACATTATCTTTAACAAACAATGATTGCGATGAAGGTGTGTACAATTTCTTATTATTAGCTGAAGGGAGAGTAAATCCTCCTGTAGCAAACTTCTCCTCAAATTCCCTTATCGGATGTACTGGATCAACTTTTACTATGAACAATCTTTCTGCGGATGCCACTAGTTATGAATGGGATTTTGGAGTAGGTGCAACACCTCAAACTTCAACTTCAGTAAATCCTACGGTTTCTTTTTCTACCAATGGAACGCATACCATAAGATTAATCGCTTTAAATCAATATGGAAGTGACACCTTAATTCAAACTGCTTATATTACCACATTAGCTGCATCAACACTTGCATTACCATTAAATGAAGGTTTTGTTTCGGGTACTTTTCCTCCAGCAAACTGGACAATTGTAAACAACAATGCTTCAACTACCTGGGATAGGTCTTCAACAGTCGGAAATGCACCCACTGCTGGAAATTCCATTATTTTTGACAATTATAATGTTGCTGATGCAGATGACGATGAAATGAGAATTCCTGGTGTTGATTTGAGTTCAATGATTTCGGCGCAAATGACTTTTGATGTTGCTTATGCTCCATACAATACGCAATATTTTGATGGATTAGAAGTCTTAGTTTCCACAGATTGTGGAAGTACCTTTTCAAGTGTTTATTTGAAATCAAATACTGTTTTGGCGACAAGAACTGCGACAACTGCAAATTTTGTACCAACAACAACTCAATGGAGAACTGAATCGATTGATTTAAGTGCATTTGTTGGTTCAAATAGTGTCATTGTTTCTTTGAAAAATTTGGCTGGTAACGGGAATAATTTATACATTGATAATATTAATATTACTGGCGTGCTGGGAACAAATCCTCCAGTAGCCGATTTTTCTGCTTCTCAAACAACAATTTGTGTTGGATCAACAGTAAATTTCACAGATCTATCAACGAATTCGCCAAGTTCTTGGTCTTGGACAATCAATGGTGGAACGCCATCAAGTTCTACAAGTGCGAATCCATCTGTGATTTTTGATACTCCTGGAACTTATGACGTTGTCCTGACAGCAACAAATGATTTTGGATCAAATACAATCACAAAAGTAGCTTACATAGTTGTAAATCCTAGCATCGTTCCAGCAGTATCAATTGCATCAAGTGATAATGATAATTCCATTTGTCAAACAAATTCTGTAACTTTCACTGCAAGCCCTGTTAACGGTGGTTCTAATCCTGTTTACCAATGGCAGCTCAACGGAGCTAATGTTGGAAATTCTAGTGCAAATTACAGTAATTCAAATTTAGCTGATGGAGACGTGGTAACTTGTATGCTTAATTCTAATGCTGCTTGTGCGAATCCAATGAGTGCGGCAAGTAATGCGATTAATACAAATGTCATTGCAAGTGTTCTTCCAACGATTTCAATCAGTTCGGATGACAGTGATAATTCTATTTGCGAGGGAACGAATGTTACTTTCACGGCTGTTCAAACAAATGGAGGTTCCAATCCAATTTATGAATGGTTCTTGAATGGAAATACTGTTGGTTCAGATGCAGCTAATTATTCAGCATCAAACCTTAATAATGGAGATTTAATTACATGTCAATTGAATTCGAATGAACTTTGCGCTTCACCATCCATCGTTTTGAGTAATGCAATTGCAATGACCGTAAACACGACTTTAAATCCAACAGTAAGCATCACTTCAAATGATGTAGACAATTCAATTTGTGAAAATCAAGCTGTAAGCTTTTCAGCTAATACCTCAAATTTAGGAAGTACGACAAGTTTTGAATGGAAAGTCAATGGAACTATTGTTTCAACAACAGGATCTAGCTTTACAAGTTCAAATCTTGCCAATGGTGATTTAATTTCTTGCGATATTACTACTAACTCACTTTGTGCAAGTACAAATGTTGCCTCTAGTAACGTTTTTTCAATGCAGGTAATTGCGACAGTAATTCCAAGTGTTACCATTAGTTCAGATGATCTTGATAATGAGATTTGTGATGGTACTGTTGTTAATTTTACTGCTAATGCAATCAATGGAGGAACAGCAACTTACCAATGGAAGGTAAACGGCACAAATGTGGGGACATCAAATCCTTCATATAGCAACTCAAATTTGAATGATTTAGATGTTATTTCTTGTCAAATAACTTCAACAGCACTTTGTGCAAGTCCAAGCACAGCAACAAGTAATGCAATTACTGTTGTAGTAAATCCAAATCTTAGTCCTTCAATATCAATTGTTTCAGATGATTCTGACAACATTATTGCTCCTGGCACAATAGTTACATTTACAGCTACAATTAGCAATGGTGGCAATAATCCAAGTTTTCAATGGATGGTGAATGGAAGTACTGTTGGAACAAATGCAGCTATTTTCACAAGTTCTAATTTACAAAACGGAGACATTGTATCTTGTCAATTAACATCAGATGAAACGTGTATAACATCAGCTACAGCAATGAGTAATGACCTTGCGATCACAGTTTCCAATCAAGTTGGAATGGAGGAAATGCAATTTGTGGATAATCAATTTATCTTTCCAAATCCTTTTCAAGATGCCTTTTCAATCAAATTAAAACTTGACACAGAAGATCAAATAGAAATTAGTGTTTTTGACATTTCGGGAAAAATAATTGAAAGTTTAAAAGTTTCACCTAATGATTTGATGACTTTAAATTTAGGAGCAAATTATAAAGCAGGAATGTATAACCTTCATATAAAAAATGGAGATGTAAACTATTTGTTTAAAGTTGTGAAACACTAAGCTGATTTCGAATGTTAAAATTTTCGATCAAGGGCGTATACGATGTCAAAATGATTTGTTTACGTCAATCTGAATTTTACTTTTAGAATCGTACTGAGCTACTAAATTAATTATCAAAAGCCACTTTAATTAGTGGCTTTTTTTGATAGTATATTTTATCTTTTAGAATAAATATTGTTTTATTGATTGTCTCCGATTAAGTGTTTTTATTGCATTTACATCTTGGTTCGAAAAACTTTTAATCGTGAAAGCTAAGCACTTTAAGTCTACGGTGATTTAGTTTGGATATATATGATAAAAATTAATCAATCTCATTATCACGAAAAGCACTTGGAATGAGGTCAGGAATAATTTTTAGGATAATTGGTAATAACAAAGTTCCTCCAGGCAATAAGAAAATTGCCAAGGTTGGCATTGATTTAGCAATATCCAAAAATTGTGTTTTTACCTTTTCTTTTTCCTCCTTGGAAAGCTCCTTACTTGTAGATTTTTTGATTAATTGCACAAGTTCCTTGCTTTGTTTTAATTCTTGAGCTAATTTGTCTTTATTTCGTCCTAAAATCTTAATCCAGCGTTTGGAAATGTTTGAATAAAGTTTTTCTACAGAATTAGAATCGGATAAAAAAGCTACTTGATGGTTATTTTTAATAACGAACTTTTCAACAAGTACTAATGTTTCATTTAGTGCATCATCCGTAATGTTGAGGTAGGAACATAAAAATTTCAAATATTCTATTTCTTCCGCGTTTGCATCATCGATGGTTGCATAAATTGTTAAAACAGAAATATCTAATAAAAAACGTTTAAACAATTCGCTATTTAGACAATCTTGAGAAATTGTGGTGATAGGAATATCTGTTTTTAATAGTTCCTCTATTTCATCCTTCTTTTTGTCATGGATTTTTGCCGAGGCAAGAAAAACACTGAATAAATTCTTTTCTTTTACTTCAATAACACCATCGGCTTGAGCTGCAAGAATTAATGCATACAAGGCATTTTCAGCATAATTTTCATAATTTGAAAGCTCTAAACTTTTTTTAGTTTGTAAAAATTCATCAAATAAAATGACATCCAAATAAACAAAGGTGTTACTTAAATAATTCACCCAA
>CAZHLZ010000064.1:8503-13324 GCA_964532475.1 uncultured Chitinophaga sp. | reverse complement strand
TATTGTAACGCATACATAGTGGCATAAAACACTTGAAACAAATTTCATAAAGCTTCTTTTGAGCCTTACGATCACTGCTTTTACAAGCTTTTAATACATCTATGTCTATATGCATATTTGAACCTTGTTTTCTATGGATAGAAATTATCTGCAAGATACGATTTATTTTTCACTAATTAATACACTTTAATCCTTAAAACATACACTTAACTCAAAAAACGTTTATTTTTAGTAAAAGGTTGGGAAATATCAAAAATAAGTTGAAATTTGTAAAAAAAAAGTTTTGAAACTACATATATTAAGACACGCAAAGACAAATCAAGTCAGTTCCACAGGATTGGATATTGATCGACAATTATTGGAAAAAGGTGAAAAGCAAGCAGCAATAATGGCTGATTATTTACAAGACCTAAGCCAAATTGACATACATTGTTCATCCAGTGCAAGAACACGCAGAACTTTTGATATTATTTCACGAAAAATCCAATTTGATTCAATCCATTTTTCGCAAGAATTGTACTTGTGTTCTCATTTGGAATTACTTTCATATATAAACCAATTAAAAAGTACAAAAGATTTGCTACTTATCGGACACAACAATGGATTATCTGATTTTGTAAGTTATTTGACCGGAGAATTTATCGATTTGAAAACCTGTGAATATTGTTGTTTAGAAATCCAGATAGACTCTTGGCAGGAATTAAGTGGAGGAACAGCAAAATTAATTTCTAGATTTCGTCCTGAGGTGGATTAATCTTGTTATAACTTTTATTTTCTTCTTTGTTTTTTTCCTTGAATTCGTAAACAATTTTTGGACTTTCCCCAAAAAGAATAGACTGGTCTGTTTCACGTGAGCGCTGTAATTCTTGCAAAAACTCCTGTTTCAAACGTTCTTTTTCTGCTGCAATTCGTTGATTTTCGATCCAGATTGCCTCTAAGTCCGGAGGTTCTATCCCCAGTTCTTTTTCAATTTCGTATTGATATTTTACTTCTGCAGGACCTTGTTTTTTGAATAAGAAGGCTAAAACAACCCCACTTAGTAAGCCAAAAAGATGTCCTTCCCATGAAATTCGTTCCTCCATTGGGAAAATTCCCCAAATCATTCCACCGTAAATAAAAACCACAAAAAGTGAAATTCCTTGTAAATTTCTAACTTTTCGAATGGTTCCACTTGTAAACAAAAATCCTGCTAGGGCGTATATTACACCACTAAACCCGATGTGAAAAGCCCCATTGTTTTGAGCAAAAATCCACACTAAAAAACCTGAAATTAACCAAGAAAGAAAAAATACTTTTGCTGCAATTTGATGATAAAAATAGACCAATGCTCCAAATAAAATTGCTGCTGGAACGGAATTATTAATGATGTGCATCACGTCGTTTGGCGAATGGATTAAGGGAGAAAATAAAATTCCTTTCAAACCTTCAATACTTTTAGGAAGAATCCCGAATTCTATAAACTGTTGCGGATAAAATTGTTCTACCAAAAAAATACTCCACAATAAAGCCAACAATAAAAATGGATAGATTATTGCTTCAAGTGTCGAGCCAAAATAAGTATTTTTTTTCTGCTTCATAAAATTGAACTTGTCAATAATTATACCTGATACGATTTTATGACAGGGTGGCAGAGTTTTGTTAGTTCGTAGTTATTAGTTTGTAGTTTGAAGTTTGAAGTTAATTAGTTAGGAGTTGTTAGTTAGTGTAAATTCACAAAAAAAGCCACATTTCAAGAGAAACATGGCTTTTAAATAATTATTTAGATCTTAGTGAACGAAAGTCATTTCCATTTCACCTTGACCATCCGCAGACATCCCAAGAACCAAACGCGCATCAGTCATTTCAACAACAGAAATCGTTTCGTTTTTACCAGAAACAACAGTTGTTAATTTCTTTTTGTCAGCTGATAATTTCCAATTTCCATTTTCAGTATTCATTTTACCATCTTGTGCTGGTGACTCTACTTTAAACTTTCCATCTTTCTCAAAAGTAAGTTTCATTTTACCTTTTACTTGGTCAAACGCAGAACTCATCATTTTTCTTGCAAATTCTTTTTGATCTTCAGGAAAACTTGCAATTGCTTTTTCAACATTTACACCATCCAATTTCCAAGTTCCTAAAATTGGATTTTTTTCTCCACAAGAAACAATTGTTAAAGCAACAAGCCCAACAAATAATAAATTTAATAATTTCATTTAATTAATTTTTGAATTAGAGACAAATTTAAACATTTTTACTCAATTAAAAACTATTTATTCTTTTTTTTAACCTTTCGACCTGCAATTCATACTCTCTAATAATTTCCAATTGGGACTGAATCTGTTGTTGTTTTTCATCAGCTGTTCTTAGAACTTTAAATTTTTTAATCTCATCCAATTCTTGATTTGCATATTCTAAATTTAAAATAGCCTGCTCATATTCTATTCTTAAATTTCGTAACTCAATCTTTCTAGCCTTCAAATTTTCATTTTCCGTTCTCTCATTTTCAATATTCTCTTGTTGTTGAATCTTCTCGTTCTGAATGTCTAATTCCTTATTTATTAGACTATTATTGAAATTTTCTTCGCGAATTTTATCCTCCAAAATTGCTTGATTCAAATTATTTATGTATAAATAATAAATAAAAGCTAATATAAGAACTCCTACAGTTAAAAATAGATAAAAACTTTTTTTCAAATAAAATGGTCGTATTTTACTTAAATCAATATTATTACTTTTTAGTTTTTGTTGGACTGGTACTGGTGGAATTCCTTTTTTTATCTTTGGGGGAATTGATTTTAATAGGTCCTGTAAATCGTCAATTTCAGAGGCTTCCATCCAATCTTCCTGCCCCTCGAACCAAACTAAAGTGTTTTTATCAATTTTTCGCCCTTTCAATTCCTCAATGGTAAAAGGTCCTTGTTCAATTTGATCTAAAAATATGTGATACTTCCTCATTTCTAAATGATTTTTTAGTGACGTAATTTTGAACAAAACTAAACTTTTTTTCAAATTATTAATTACTTTTGAGGAAAATAAATTTGTTCAATAATGGAAGAAATTCGGAATAAAGTTGCAGAAAGTGGTTTAATTGCCTTAGATTTGGCTGACTTCAAAGCGAAAAAAGAACTTATTTTTGAATTTGATGTTGCGCAATGCCTTTGGCAAGGTCTTGTTTTGAAGGAAAAAGATTTTCGTGATTTTGTAGCAAACAATGAATGGACAATTTACCAAGATAAATATGTTTATGTGCATTGTTCTGCCGATGCCATTGTGCCAACTTGGGCGTATATGTTAATTGGCTCTAAACTTTTTGGCATTGTGAAATCTTACTGTGTTGGAACGAAAGATTTACTTGAAAAACAAATTATCATCGAAAATATTAAGTTATTAGACCTCAGTCAAGCAGAATTTGAATCCAAAAGATACATCATAAAAGGTTGTGCAGATATTTCAGACCCTGCTTTTGCAATGACGGAATTGATGAAAAAATTGCAAGTAGATGCAAAAAGTATTATGTATGGTGAACCTTGTTCAACCGTGCCAATCTACAAGAGAAAACCCTAAGAAATTTGACCAAAACTAAAATTTTCTTCTTTCAAAAACTGAATTAATTTGGGAAGTAACTCTTTCTGTTTTTCAGCAATTTTTGCGTTATCATGTAAAACCAAAATATGGCCAGCTTCAATCTTTTTTGCTTGCTTCATAATCTCTTCCACAGACACCGAAGCATCGTAATCATAAGAAAGCCAAGTCCACATAATAATTTTGTACTTCTTGGCAATCATACGTGCTAATTTTGGACTCAATCTGCCGTAAGGAGGTCGAAATAAATTAGTCTGAAGCAAGGAATCGGTTTTAGCAATACTTTCTAAATATGTTTTTGAATCGACCTTATTTGCGTTTTCATGCTTGAATGTATGATTTCCAATTTGATGTCCTTCTGAAAGAATTCGCTCGATTATTTCTGGAAACTTCTGCACATTTTCACCCACACAAAAAAAACACGCTTTGATTTGTTCCTTTTGCAATAGATCTAAAATAAAGGGGGTGATTTCTGGATTCGGTCCATCATCGAAAGTTAAAAAAACCTCCCTTTTAAAAGTAGAAAATCCCCAAACTCGCTTAGCATAAACTAATTTAGCGAATTTGGGGACTTTAAACAACCTCATTTCTGAGAATTTTATTGACCTTGTTGTTGTTGCATTAACATTTGAATTTGTTCTGGTGTTAATTGCATTCCTTGATCTCCACCAGGAGTTTTCATCTGTTGCACAGGCTTATCAATGAAACCATATTTCATTCCAACGGCATCAATATGTCCTTTCAAATCATTCAAACGAGCTGCATAAGTTCCAGATTTAGAACCTGGACGAACACTTTCACCATTTTCCATCGCTTGATCTTTCAAAGCTGAATAAATTTTCGGGAAAGTTTTGTTATATAACTCATTGATTTTTTTGTTAGTTCTTGCGCTCAATGGTCCATTTGGATTTCCAAATTCTTTATCCGCAGCAAAAGTTGCCAAAGCTAAATAATTATTCAATGCAGAAATCAAATCCATTTTGTTAACAGCAGCATATTCAGCATCACTTTTTTCATAATAAGTGAATACACTTTCAATATGTTTCGCAACATCTGCACCTAACATTTCAGCAGCAGCTTTATCTCCGGCTCTGTAAAGAATTCCAACATAATCATGCAATACACCATCAGAATAGCCTTCGTAAGAAACTCCAGGACTCACCTCGAAATTATCTCTTGAAGGTTGTGGCTCACCGTAATCAATTACTAAATCAACAGGCATTACCTCAATTGATTTTTTAATTAAGTTGATTGCAT
>CAZHLZ010000064.1:0-8493 GCA_964532475.1 uncultured Chitinophaga sp. | reverse complement strand
TTTTTTGTTTTTTGCAATGATTCCATCTGCACCATTAATCACATTTGCAAGAGAATCGGCAGTTTTCTTGTTTCCAGCATCTCTCAATCTTGTAATTTGAGGACCATAAGTCTCTTTTTTGAATTTTAATTCATCCGCTTCTCTCAAATAAGCATCCGCTAAACGCGAGAAATGATCTCTGTATTGACTTGTATGTCTTCTTGCATAATAATCGGTTAATACACCTTTTTGGTTCATTTTTCCGAATTCATACACTTCCATCAAGTTTTTGTACATTTTATCTTTCGCAATGATTTCTTGGTTTCTGATTGGGCTCACTTCAAACACCATTCCATTTTGTTTCACATAACCAACTTGGTAAAGCGCGATTGAAACATCAGATCCACCAGGAGAAGAGAAGTAAATATTACGTTTCCAATCATTGTTTGCAAGAATATCCAACATCATCACTTGTTCACGCGTGATTGCTTGCTTGTCAATTCTAAAACGCAATTCTTTTTCAGCGCTAGCTTTTTCCTTTTCAGTAATTAATCCAGATTTAACTGCATTTTCAACATTTACCGGTAAAATAAATCCTTTTGAAGGGAAAACACGTAATTGTCTGCCTTCATTTGAAATCATATTTTTGTCATCACGAACAAATTCCATCGCATCAGCCAAAGGTAAATAATCCCAGCTATTTTCCCATTCTCTCATGTTTTGTTGGAACTGTTGTAAGGCTTCTTGAGGACCTTCTAACATTCCATTGGATGCTCCAGAAAGAATTTCAATACAATCGTTCAATAATGTTTTTACATCTGAGTAACCAGGATTTTCAATTGTTGTAGACAATCTGTTTTGCATTTCTGTCAAACTAGATTGAACTGAAGGATCCTTAGCTGTAAGCGATTTACTCACCATTGCACAACCTTGTTTGAAAGCATTATAAGAAATTTTGAAAGCCTCTTGATTATTTTTGATTTTCGCTTCAATAATTTTCTTCAAATTCTCTTCTGGCAAACCAGCATTCAATAAATCAATCATTGAAAGGAAATAAACTTGGTCTGTATTTCCTGCGAACATCATAATTTGGTCTTCCTTAAATTTGATTGGCAATGGATCAGAATCGTAAACCTTCATCATCATTTGCTCTGTGTACCAATCTGTTTGCATTAAAGATAAATTACAAACTCTCACATCTGTTCTTTTTTCTTCCACTTCTTGCAAATACCACAATGGGAAGGTATCGTTGTCACCATTTGTAAACAAAATTGAATTTTTTGTACAAGACTCTAAGTAATTGTATGCTAAATCTCTAGCTGTTGTTTTCCCACTTCTATTGTGGTCATCCCAGCCTTGAACAGCAAGAATTACAGGCACAACAAGCGTCAATACTACAGCTAAATAAGCACCACTTGTTTCGCTTTTGAGGGTTTTTCCGAGCATATTCATTCCGACGATGAACACTGCTGCAATTCCACTCATTAATAACCACGTTGAACTTGCGGCAAAACCACCTGTTAATGCGTCGATCACTAAAGTAAATAACAATCCACCACCTACAATAAATCCAAAGCCACGGTATTCTTTGACACTAAAAGACTTGAATATTTCATAGAGGGCATAAACGCCAATTCCAATCCAGATGGCGAATACATAAAATGAAGCTGCATAGGCGTAATCACGCTCACGCGGTTCGAATGGTTTTTGATTTAGGTAAACAACAATTGCTAAACCAGTAAAGAAGAATGTTAATAATACCACAAAAGCATCTTTTGGTGATTTATAAAAATGGAAAAACATTCCAATTAAACCAATGATAAGTGGTAAGAAATAAAATCTATTGTTCGATGGATTTTCTGTGGTAAATGTCGGTGCATTTGCTTGATCACCAAGACGTTGTGAATCAATTGAAGAAAAACCAGAAATCCAGTTTCCTCTCATGTTATCACCATGTCCTTGAATGTCATTTTGACGACCAGCAAAGTTCCACATGAAATATCTCCAATACATCCAATTAATCTGATAACTTGCAAAATAAGTCATATTTTCACCAAAAGTAGGAAGTCTTTTTCCATCTTTCCCTTTTTCAGCAGTTGGGTCATCCCCATTTGCATTATAATTTGACCAATCTTTATATCCTTCTACTTTTGCATCATCTTGATCCCAGAACATTCTTGGGAAAAAAGTTGTTTGCTCGTATGCTGGTTCTTGATTTTCTCTACTTCCTTCGTTAGTTACAAAGTATTTTTCAACCACTTCATAACTATTTCCTAAATTTTTCGCGTAAGCAAGTGCATTTTTTTCTTCTCTAAAAGCCTTCAAATCTTGTTCACCTCTTGTAACAACAAATCTTCTTGCATAAAATTTAGAACGATCACCCCAAGTATCTTGAGGAGCATAATTAGAATTCCAATATGGACCATTTAAAATTGGCCAAGAACCGTATTGCTCTCTTTTTAAATACGCATGTAAAGTTACCAAGTTCTCTGGGTCATTTTCATCTAAAGGCGTATTTGCATTTGAACGAATCACGATTGTAGCAAAGGAACCATAACCAATTAAAAACACGATAAACCCAAGAGCAGCAGCATTTACAATAGGTTTGTTGTTTTTCTTACTCCATCTAACCAAAAAGATTGAAAGAGCAATCAATAAGATGAAGAAAAACATACTTCCTACATAAAATGGCATTCCCATGCTATTTACAAAAGCCACCTCAAATTTTGAAGCCAAAGAGATTGTTCCAGGAATGATACCTTCTTGAATGAAACCTAAAACAAAAATTGAAATAATACCCGTTAAAAAGAAACCTTTCCAAGTGAAATCTTTCCACTGATTAAAGTAAATCACGTAAGCAATTGCAGGAACAACCAATAATCCTAATAAATGGACTCCAATTGCTAAACCGAAAAGGAACATGATTAAAATCATCCATCGCATAGGCACAAAATTAGCAGCTAATTCACCATGTTTGATGGCATCCATTTCTTCGTCCCATTTCAAAATTGCCCAAAAAATCAAGGCTGTAAACAAGGAAGACATCGCATACACCTCACCTTCAACTGCTGAAAACCAGAAAGAATCTGTAAATGTGTAAGCTAATGAACCAACTAATCCACTTCCAATAATGGCAATAATTTGACCATTATTAAGTTCTCTACTCGTTTTTTGAGCCATCTTTTTCACTAATAAGGTGATGGACCAAAACATGAATAAAATTGTTGCAGAACTTGAAATTGCGGACATTCTGTTTATCCAAATTGCTACATTTTCTGCATCGGTAGTAAATAATGAAAACAAACGACCAAGTAACATAAACAAAGGCGCACCTGGAGGGTGACCAACTTCTAACTTATAGGCTGCGGTGATGTACTCGCCACAATCCCATAAACTTACCGTATCTTCTAAGGTTAAAAAATATACAATTGTTGATATCAGAAAAACCAACCAACCAGTGTAAACATTCAGCTTTTTATAATTCATTTATTGAGTTTTGATTTGAACAAAAAAAGTATGTCCAAAAGATTTCAGACTGCGAATTTAAAAATATAAACCAAAGAATCTTCATTTGACTTCTAAAAAAAACTTAAAATTTGGTTTTTTAACGAATTTTAGAAATAAAAAAGATGCTTTTTTGAAAATTATAGAAATCGTATTATCTTTGTCTTATGAAATTTGAATATCCACAATTTTTATATGCCCTTTTTCTTCTTGCTATTCCAATTGTAATTCATTTATTCAATTTTCGAAAGTACAAAACCATTCATTTTTCGAGTTTGTTTTTCATCAAACAAATAAATGAAGAAACGAAATCAACACAAAAGTTAAAGCATTTATTAATTCTTTTGACAAGAATATTGGCTTTTTGCGCCTTGATTTTTGCCTTTGCACAGCCTTATTTACCTGTCAAAAAAAACAGTTTAGGTTCCTACCCTTTCGTCGGAATTTACATCGATAATTCCTTTTCCATGTCCATGAAAGGCAGTGACGGTGAACTTTTGTCCATGGCGAAAGAAAAAGCTAGAAGTATCATTGAAAAATCTAGTGCTGAAACAAGATTCATGCTTGTTACCAATAATTTTGATGGTTTTGAGCAGCGTTTGACCAGTAAAGTGGACGCTTTGGATCGTCTCGATAAAATAAATAATTCGCCCTTGGTTCGGAATTTAGACGAAGTAATTAATTGGATGAAAGAAGGGATTAGTGATAAAATCATTCAAGAAAACAAATTAAGCTCCAAGCAAATCATTTTATTTAGTGACTTTCAAAAAAGTACCAGCAAATTTGATAAGCTGCAGGCAGACGAAGCACTTTTTTACTATCCAATTCAATTGTTGGCTCAAAATAAAACAAATCTATCCGTCGATTCTTTGTGGTTTTCTGACCCGAATTTTAAAATTGGAATCAACAATGAATTGAACGTGAAAATAAGTAATCACGGAGAAGCAGAATTGGTAAATACCGAATTGCAATTGGAGGTAAACAAAACAAAAAGAAACGTTTTTGTCGATCTAAAAGCTAAGTCTAGTGAAATTATCAAGATTAATTATACAGACAATAAACCTGGATTAAAGAAAGGTTTGCTCAAAATCAATGACAAACAAATGCATTTTGACGACGACTATTATTTCTCGTATGAGGTAAAAGACAAGGCAAATATTTTGATCATCAACGGCGAAAATGCGGTGAATAACGTATCAATTGTTTATGGATTAGACAACTATTACAAGGTAAATTCAATCAATCAAAATTCATTTACTGGTGAAAATTTAAATCAAGAAGATTTAATTGTTCTTAATGGTTTTAATGAAATATCAAGTGCAGCAAGTGAACGTCTCAATGATTTCAGTAAAAATGGCGGAACAATTGCATTTTTCCCAGGTGAAAAGCTAGATTTCGCTTCGATCAATTCATTTTTAGGAAAAATAAATGCACCACGTTTTGAAAATTTAATCAATTCTGGAACAAAAATTCAGAAAATCGCTTACGAATCTCCATTCTTTCAAGGAATGTTTGAAAAAAAACCAAGTAGCTTAAATCTACCTTCACAAAGTAAAGCGTATCGTTTGTCGAAATCAAATTCATTGGAACTAATTTCCCTCCAAAATGGTTCTGCACTTTTTGCTAAATCTAGCAGCAATCGTTCAAGTTTCGTTTTTGCAAGTGCACTGACATCTAATTTTGGAAATTTCACTTCCAATGCCTTATTTTCCTCCATCTTATTAAGAATTGCAGAAACAAGTCAACGTCGCTATCCCCTATTTTTAAACATTGGTTCAGATGCGAAATTCCCGATTTACAATGTTCCTCAAGTTGAAGAGCCATTAAAATTAAAATCAGAAGAATTGGAGTTCATTCCATTAATTGAGAACTCTGCTGATTTAACTTACATTTCAATAGACAAAAAATCAATAAACTCAGACTTAAAATCAGGATTTTTCGAAATTTTTAAAGGAAAATTATTAGCCTACATCGCTCTGAATTACAATAGAGAAGAGTCAAAAATTGAATCTTTTTCGTCGGCTGAAATAAAAGACTTATTTAGTCAGAAAGGACTTTCAAATGTGCAATTTTCTAGCCTTTCAAACGAGCAAGAGGGAGCACTCATAAAATTAGAAAAACCAAAAGAGTACTGGAGAATTTTAATAGTGTTTGCCCTTTTATTCTTACTTGCAGAAATGGCGATACTTAAATGGATGAAATAAATGAAAATAGTTTTAAAAGCAGCAAAAGTAATAGACAGAGATTCAAGTTGGAATAACAAAATTTGCGATGTTTTTATTGAAAATGGAATTATTATTGAAATCGCTGATTCGATTAAACATGGTAATGATTGTTTAGTTATTTCAGAAGAAAACTTGCACCTTTCAAACGGTTGGGTTGATTGTAAAGCCAATTTTTGTGATCCAGGATTTGAATACAAAGAAACAATTGAAACAGGTTTACAGGCAGCAAGCTTTGGTGGTTTTACGCATGTTGCAATACTTCCTTCTACGTCACCTTGTATTGATGGGAAATCCCAAATTGAATATGTACTAAGAAAAGCAGAAAATCAAACTACCAACCTTCATGTCATCGGAGCGATCACTGAAGGTTTAAAGGGCGAAAATTTAGCCGAACTTTATGACATGAATCAAGCTGGGGTGAAACTATTTTCAGACGATGACCATGTCCTTTCTGCTGGATTAGTTTACCGCGCCTTGCTTTATTCCAAAAATTTTGGAGGAACAATTTGTTTGTTTAACCGAGATAAATCCATTTCGAATAACGGAATGGTAAATGAGGTAGAAGCTTCTGTAAAAACGGGATTAAAAGCAGACCCAGCTATTGCGGAAATCATTCATATTGAAAGAAATTTAAGTTTATTAGCCTATACCGAAGGTAATTTACATTTAACAGGAATTTCCTGCAAAGAATCTATTGAATTGATTCGTAAAGCCAAAGAAAACGGATTAAATGTCACTTGTGACGTTCATGTTGATAATCTACTTTTTACCGAAAAAGATGTTCTTGATTTCGATCAAAACTATAAAGTTTTACCAGTTTTAAGAACTGAAGAAGATCGTTTGGCATTGATAAAAGGATTAAAAGATGGAATAATTGATTCCATTGTCAGCAATCATCGTCCGATGGATAGTGAAGAAAAAGATTTAGAATTTGATTATGCTTCCTTTGGTAATTTGAATTTACAAACAGCATTTTTTAGTTTGTTAGCGACAAAGGAATTCACTTTAGAAGAATTAGTATCTATTTTTTCAAAAAACAATAGAAAAATTTTAGGTCTGGAGCCAAATGGGATTGAAATTGGTCAAAAAGCTGATTTAACGCTGTTTAATCTAGATAAAACATGGATATTAGACGCTGATTCCATAATCTCCAAATCCCGAAACACGCCTTTTTTTGAAAAAAATATCCATGGAAAGGTTGTTTGTGTAATAAATAATGGTAAATTAGCCATCGTAGAATAAACCAAAATGACCACTAAAAAATCATTCATAAAACAATTTTGGCAGGACAAGAAGATGGTTGGAGCAATGAGTCCAAGTTCAAAGTTCTTGGCACATAAAATGCTTAAAAACATCGATTTCAAGTCAGTGAAACTCATAGTAGAATTAGGACCTGGGACAGGAGTTTTTACCAAAAAATTGCTTGAAAAAATGCCAAAAGATTCAAAACTTATTGTTTTGGAGCTAAATACTGATTTTTACAATTTATTAAAAAGAGAAATTCAAGATGATCGCATGGTTTTATTGCATGAAAGTGCTGAAAACATTGCAGAATATGTCAAAAATGAAGGTTTTTTATTCGCCGATTATGTTGTTTCATCCTTGCCTTTAGCCAATTTCCCTAAAAAATTGATTGAAACAATATTAAAAGAATCTTACAATATTTTAAAAAACAGAGGAAAATACGTTCAATTTCAATATTCACTTTTATCAAAGAAAAATTTGGAAAAACAGTTTGACTCAGTTCACATTTCTTTTACACCCCTTAATTTTCCACCAGCTTTTGTGTATACTTGTTTGAAAGAAAAGTAACATTTTTATGTAACAATTATTACAAATTTTACAAAAAACTTGATGTACCTTTACTATAAATAGTAAAACAACAAGTTATGGAAATTAGAGTAGAAAACATTAAATGTGGTGGTTGTATGAATACAATTACAAAGGAATTACTTTCAATAGATGGGACAAGTAATATTCTAATTGACAATGAAAATCAGATAATTAGCTTAGATGCCTCCGAAGAATTACGACCTACAATTCTTCAAATGTTGCACAAATTAGGTTATCCTGAAGTTGGTCACAATAACATCATTGAAAAAGCGAAAAGTTATGTGAGTTGTGCAGTTGGCAGAATGACCAAATAATTAATGATTCTTCATCAAAAACTGTGAGGTTTTTTATTTTGTCATAGTTTTTGAAACAAAAACATACGCCAAAACATAAATATTCTTACTTTTTACACGGAGGACTGAAGTCCTCCGTTACAAAAATATGACTCCTCTGGAGTCCTTTTACTCGTTTTTTGACTAAGTATCTAAATAATTTTAGAGTATTTTTACTTGAATTCCTAACAATTGCATGTTAACATAATTAATCTAAAAATTCCTTTTAAAGTTGTAAATTTGCGGTATGCAAGATACATTTAAGCATAAGGGAATGCGTCGTCAATTAGTTAGCGAATTGCGACAAAAAGGAATCAGTGATGAAAAAATATTGGATGCTTTTATGGCTATTCCACGTCATTTTTTTCTAGATTTAGTTTTTGATAATCAAGCATATAGCAACGTTGCTTTTCAAATTGGCGCAGGACAAACAATTTCACATCCATTCACTGTTGCGTTTCAAACACAATTATTGGATCTTAAAAAAGGTGAAAAAGTGTTGGAAATTGGAACTGGTTCTGCTTTCCAGACATGTATTTTATGTCAATTGGGAATGAAAGTATTTACGATTGAGCGACAAAAGGAACTTTATTTAAAAGCTAAGAAAATAGTTGAACATT
>CAZHLZ010000063.1:0-13330 GCA_964532475.1 uncultured Chitinophaga sp. | reverse complement strand
TGCGATGCAGCTGGATGCGGGAGCGTGGCATGAAGAGCACGCCGGCGACGATGAGCCAACACAGTGGTAATCAATTGGACGAATTGTTCTCAAGTCGATAATTTCAACAGAAATTCCTTCTTTTTCTAATAATTCTGCTGCTTCATAAGCCACTTTGATGATTTTCCCAAAAGAAACAACAGTTACGTCTGTTCCTTTTCTTTTTACGTCTGCAACACCAATTGGAATTATGTATTCGCCTTCTGGAATTTCACCTTTGTCACCATACATTTTTTCCGACTCCAAAAATACAACTGGATCATTGTCACGAATAGCAGCTTTTAATAAACCTTTCGCATCATAAGGATTTGAAGGTGTGATTACTTTTAAACCTGGAACGTGTGCATAAAATGCTTCAAAACTTTGTGAATGGGTCGCACCTAACTGACCAGCTGTACCATTTCCACCACGGAAAACGATTGGGCAATTGTATTGACCGCCAGACATTTGCAACATTTTTGCAGCACTATTTATTATTTGATCCGCCGCTAAAATCGCAAAATTCCATGTCATAAATTCAACAATCGGTCTAAGGCCATTCATGGATGCACCAACAGCAATTCCTGCAAAACCTAATTCAGCAATCGGAGTATCAATTACTCTTTTTGGTCCAAATTCATCCAACATTCCTTGTGATACTTTATATGCACCATTGTATTCAGCAACTTCTTCTCCCATTAAAAAAACTCGCTCATCGGCGCGCATTTCTTCTGACATTGCTTCTCTTAAAGCTTCTCTAAATTGTACAGTTCTCATAAAATCTTTAAAATTTTAACCCAAAAGGGGTTTCAAAAGTAAGAAAAATAAATGTAGAAACGTCTTTTTTGAAAAAATGTTTGATAATTTTTTCAATTAAGTGTCAAAATAACACTAACTCAAACAATTTAGTAATAGAATGTCGAATGAGTTAAAGGTAAATTGTAGATAAAAACCCAAAAAATAAAATTTAATCAAAATAACTATTTCAATTAATATTTGTTTCTTATTTTTGTATCGATTTTAAAGAAAGAAACATGAAAATACTAGTTTGTATTAGTAAATCTCCAGACACAACTTCAAAAATTGCATTTACAGATGGAAATACAAAATTTGATGAAAACGGTGTTCAATACATTGTAAATCCTTATGATGAGTGGTATGCACTTGTGAGAGCTTTAGAAATAAAAGAAGCTCAAGGCGGAAATGTAACCATCATCACTGTTGGAAATGTTGCTGACGAGGCAGTAATCCGTAAAGCTTTGGCAATTGGAGCTGACGATGCAGTAAGAATCAACGCTGAACCAACAGATGCTTATTTTACTGCATTTCAAATCGCTGAGTACGCAAAAGCGAATCAATTTGATTTAGTGTTAACAGGTAAAGAAACAATCAACTACAATGGTTCTCAGGTTGCTGGAATGATTGCAGAATCTTTAGATGTTCCTTTCGTATCTTTAGCTACAAAATTAGATGTAAACGGTTCTACATTGAAATTAGAGCAAGAAATTGTAGGTGGAATTCAAGTAGTTGAAGTTTCTACTCCAGCGGTAGTTAGTTGTGCAAAAGGTATGGCAGAACAACGTATTCCAAACATGAGAGGAATCATGGCTGCACGTACAAAACCACTTCAAGTTGTTGAGCCAAGCGCATGCGATTTATTTACAAGCTACACTTCTTACACTTTACCAGAAGCGAAAAAAGCATGTAAAATGATCGACGTAAACAATATGGATGAATTAGTACAATTGTTACACACAGAGGCGAAAGTTATTTAATCTTATAGATTATTCGACAATTGGATTGTTAGATTGTTAGACAAAAGTCGAAAAATCTAAAAGTCGAAAAATCTAAAAATCTAGTTAAAAAAATGAAAACATTAGTATATATCAACAGCGATAATGGTTTATCTAAGGCAGCTTTAGAAGCCGTAACTTACGCTAAAAAATTAGGAGGGGAGGTAACAGTTGTTTCAGCTGGAGCAAATTCAGACCTTGCCAAATTAGGTGAATATGGTGCAGCGAAAGTAATCGTTGATCGCTCTTTGGTAAACGGAGATGCACAACAAATTACGCGTTTGATAGCAAGTGCAGCTGAAAGCACAGGAGCTGAAATTATTTTATTTTCACACGATATTACAGCAAAAGCAGTAGCACCAAGATTATCTGTTCGCTTAAAAGCAGGATTGATTTCTGGAGCAATTGCATTACCTGAAACATCGAATGGATTTTCTTGCAAAGTAAACGTGTTTTCTGGAAAAGCATTCGGTACTGTAAGCGTGAACACTTCGAAAAAAATTATTTCATTATTGGCCAATTCTTTGCAACCTGAAGTTACAGGATCAGCTTGTGCTGTGGAAGAATTTTCTTCTAATGCAGGAACTTCTGCCATCAAGGTATTGGAAACTAAAAAACCTGAAGGAAATATTCCATTGCCCGAGGCAGAATTGGTTGTTTCTGCAGGAAGAGGTTTAAAAGGACCTGAAAATTGGGGAATTGTTGAAGATTTAGCAAATGCATTGGGAGCTGCAACTGCATGTTCTCGTCCGGTTGCTGATATTGGATGGAGACCTCATCACGAACACGTTGGACAAACAGGAGTTGCAATTCGTCCAAATTTATACATTGCAGCAGGAATTTCTGGAGCAATTCAACATTTAGCTGGAGTGAATGGTTCAAAAGTAATCGTGGTTATTAATACCGATTCAGAAGCACCATTTTTTAAAGCAGCAGACTATGGAATTATTGGTGACGCCTTTGAAGTTTTGCCAAAATTAACAGAAGCTGTTAAAAAATTCCATGCGGCAAATTAATTTGTTTTAAAAATTTTGTATATTTACAATGAATTTTATAGGGAAGTTTGTACAGCTTCCCTATTCATTTTTAATAGTTATAATAGTTGATGGATAAAGTTAAACTCGAAATTGCTGGATTGTCCTACAGTCAAACACAATCTGGTGCGTATGCTTTAGTTTTAAGAGAAACGGGAGGAAAAAGAAGTTTACCAATCGTAATTGGAGGATTTGAGGCGCAAGCAATCGCCATAGAATTGGAAAAAATGACGCCAACTAGACCATTAACGCACGATTTATTTAAAAGTTTTGCGCTTTCATTTGGAATTAAAGTAAAAGAAGTAGTGATTTACAATTTGAATGAAGGAATCTTTTTTGCCAAATTAATTTGTGAGAAAGATGGTTTATTCAGCGAAATCGACGCTAGAACTTCCGATGCAATCGCTTTAGGTGTTCGTTTTAAATGTCCAATTTATACCTTTGAGAATATTTTAGCTTCAGCGGGAATTGTTTTGGATGAAAATTCTGACAATGCTTTAGAAGGCGAAAAAGAAGAAAATGTGGAGGCTGCTGAAAACCCCTTAACTACTATGACGATTGATGAGTTAAATGTTCATTTATCAGAAGCTATTGATGAAGAAGACTACGAGAAAGCTTCAAAAATTCGTGACGAAATTAATAAAAGACAATAATTAATACTGCTTGCTATGAACTTAAAATTACGATTAATTACGATGAATTTTCTCCAATTTTTTGTTTGGGGAGCATGGTTAATTACAATTGCAAATTATTGGTTTGGAACCAAACAATGGGGTCCAGTTGAGTTTTCAGCAATTTTCACAACTTTAGGTTTATCTTCCTTGTTCATGCCTGCAATTACAGGAATTATTGCAGATAAATGGGTGAATGCGGAAAGACTTTATGGTGTGTTACACATTTTATCTGGAGCAGTTGTTATGTATTTGCCTCAAGTGAATGATCCAAACACCTTTTTTTGGTTCATGCTTTTGGCCATGCTTTTTTACATGCCAACCATTGCATTATCTAATTCTGTTGCCTACAATACTTTAAAATCAAACAATTACGATGTAATAAAAGTCTTCCCTCCTATTCGAGTTTGGGGAACAGTTGGATTTATTGTTGCCATGTGGACAACCAATTTAACAGGAAGTAAGGCTTCTGAAATACAATTTTACATTTCTGCAATAGGTTCAATTATCTTAGGAATTTATTCTTTCACCTTACCTGCCTGCAAACCAAATAAAAACCAAGAATCAAAAGGAATTGTTGAAAGTTTGGGTCTAAACGCCTTCAAATTATTCAAAAATCCAAAAATGGCTATGTTTTTTGTTTTTGCGATGTTTTTGGGTGCAGCTTTGCAATTAACAAATATGTACGGTGACCGTTTTGTAGATAATTTCAAGGAAATTCCAAAATATGCAGATTTATTCGTTGTAAAATATTCTACAATAATTATGTCCATTTCTCAAGTTTCTGAAACCTTATTTATCTTGGCTATTCCATTTTTCCTAAAGAAATTTGGAATCAAAAAGGTAATGTTAATCAGCATGTTTGCTTGGGTTCTAAGATTTGGTTTATTAGCTTATGGAAATCCTGCTGATGGGTTGTGGATGATCATCGTTTCATGTATTGTTTACGGAATGGCATTTGATTTTTTCAACGTGTCGGGATCATTATTTGTTGAAACACAAACTGATTCTAAAATTCGTTCAAGTGCCCAAGGTTTGTTTATCATGATGGTAAATGGAATTGGCGCTATCATTGGCAGTTACACAAGCGGATTCATTATTGAAAAATATTTTACAAGTCCAGATGGAGCATTTGAATGGCAAGGGATTTGGTTAAGTTTTGCAGCTTATGCAGCAGTAATTGCAATCTTATTCGCAATCTTTTTCAAACACAAACACGACCCGAACGTGGAGTTGGATGTGAAGCATTGAGAATCTAATAATGATATTGAAGAAATACATTTTACCAATCGCTTTTTATTTTATTTCCTTTGAGATAAAAGCTCAAGATATTGAACTAAACACAATTACAACATCTGTTCCATTTTTGGAAATTATTACAAATGCTCAATCTATTGGTTCTGGGCAAGTTGGTGTTGTCGCTTCGGAAAATTATTTACAAAATGGATTAGATCAAAATCCAGCATTGTTGACAAGAGGTAAAAAAGTTTTAGGTATTCAAGTTTTGAATTATGTCCCTTGGCTAACGGAAATAGCAGATGATATAAATTTAATTGAAACTGGCTTTTATCAATCCTTTGGTAAACATGCAGTAGGGTTTTTAGCTAGAAAGTTTAATCTTGGCGAGATAGACTTTACAGATGCTGCAGGAGAAATAATTTCAGCAGATAAAAGAGTAGAATATTATTTAAGTCTAAAATACTCATATAGTATTTCTGAAAAGTTTTCAATTGGTTGCGGGATTAAATATATAAATTCAGATTTAACAGGTGGCAAAACAATTAATAATGTAAAAACAAGACCAGCTCAGGTTTTAGCTGGAGATTTAGGCTTTTACTATCGGACAGAAATCTTACAAAGGGATAAATTTAAAGTTAGTTGGAATCTTGGACTTTCAATTTTAAATATTGGCAACAAAGTAAAGTATTCAGATTCAGATAGCATTGGAGATTTTATACCTCAAGATTTGAAGTTAGGAACGCTATTTACTTTTGATTGGAAGGAGCAAGCGAAGTACCGACTTTCCCTCGATTTAGCATATCAAGCTTCAAAATTATTGGTTCCAAGCCCTCCACAATATGGCAATGATGATCAAGGGAATATTTTGATAATTAGCGGTATGAATCCAGATGTAAGTATTTCAAAAGGGATAATACAAAGTTTTTACGATGCACCTGGGGGAGCAAAAGAAGAATTTCGTGAGATTATACATCAGTTTGGAGCGGAAACAAGGTTTTCTAGTTTAGATAATAAAATGATTGGTGCAATTCGAGCAGGCTATTTTCATCAACACGCAACAAAAGGGAATCGAAAATTTTTGACTTTAGGCGCGGGTTTTACATATAATGTTTTTCGTTTTGATATTGCAAGAATAATTCCTATACATGACAAAAGTCCTTTGAAGAATACTTATAGTTTTAATTTTTCAATTCTTTTTACAGCTGATAAATATCCATTATTCAAAAAGAAAAGGGTAAATGCTGCACTTTAACTAAATTCTTAGCGAAATAGTCAGTTTTGCCAAATTTTATTGACACATTTAAAATTGATGTAAAATGAAGAATCTATTACTTCTAGTTCTATTAATTTTACTTTCTTGCACTACCAAAGTTAAAGAATCTTCAAAGATTGTAGTAAACTATGATACCAAAAAGATTGATTCCTTGGTGCTTTGCGTAAATAATTCATCATCAAACAAAGTGAAAATTGACTTTGGTGAGAACAAGGAAGTTTCATTTTTTTTACAGAAACCAAGAAATTTTATTGTTTCGAGTGAATTAGTGCTTTTAAATTTCTATGAAATTTTTGAACAATATGATATTAAATTCGAACGCTACAATTTGTACGACGAATTATATAGCAAAATCAATTACCTCAGCAACAAAGATTTACATGTATTTTCACAAATAAAAAAACAAACAGATTCGTTATTTCACAAGATAAAAATTAATGACACTACGAATCTTGACTTATATTTTTCAATTCAAAATTTCAATCCTGCTGAACTATCCATTTTTATAAAGAATGTAAATCAAGAACTAAAAAATAAAACTCCTAAAATTATTGGTTTTGAAATTCTAAATTTAGCAGACAAAAACTATTTCAGCTTATATTACAAAGGGGAAAAACAAACATTTTTGTTAATGTCCAAAAAAGAAAATGAAAAATATAAAATTGACAGAATTACAATTGATTCCTTTTAGTTTACTTTATTAAAAAAAATTTCTTCTAAACAAATATAATTTTAGTAACTTCGTTGCTGAAAAAGTGTAGACTTAAAATGTTTTGTCTTAATTCTATCATCTAAAGTCTTTTAAAAATGAAACAATATCACGACTTATTAAATCACATTTTAGATAAAGGAACTCAAAAAGGTGACCGCACTGGTACTGGAACGATTTCAACTTTTGGGTACCAAATGCGCTTTGATTTAAACGAAGGATTTCCTCTTGTTACAACAAAAAAGTTGCATTTGCGTTCGATTATTATTGAGCTATTGTGGTTTTTACAAGGTGATACGAATATTAAGTTTTTGAAAGATAACAATGTACGTATTTGGGACGAATGGGCCGATGAAAATGGAAATTTAGGACCAGTTTACGGACACCAATGGCGTTCTTGGCCTGCAAAAGATGGTGGAACAATTGACCAAATCACGAACTTAATTAATCAAATTAAAACCAACCCCAATTCACGCAGATTATTAGTTTCTGCATGGAATGTGGCAGATGTCGATAACATGGCTTTACCTCCTTGTCATACGATGTTTCAATTTTTTGTTGCTGATGGAAAATTAAGTTGCCAATTGTATCAACGTAGCGCCGACACTTTTTTAGGAGTTCCATTCAATATTGCATCCTACGCTTTACTAACCATGATGATTGCACAAGTTTGCGATTTACAAGTGGGAGAATTTATTCACACTTTTGGTGATGTACATATTTACAACAATCATTTAGAACAAGTTAAATTGCAATTAACACGTGATTGCAGGCCTTTGCCAACAATGAAAATCAATCCAAATGTGAAAGATATTTTTGGCTTCAACTACGAAGATTTTGAATTGTTGAATTACGACCCACATCCCCATATTAAGGGTGAAGTTGCAGTTTAAGTGAATGCTAAAAGCTTGAAAATAAACCCAAATCTTACATTTAAAGGAAAAATCACCATTTCCACAAATCCATAAAAGTTTGTGAGCATAAAAAACCCTATTTTTGTGCTTAGATGAAACTTGTACTCTCATTTTTAGTTGGAATTTTCTCTTCCTTGGTTTTTTCTCAGGAACCACTCGCTATTGCAATAAACAAAAATCAAGGTTTAAGTTCAAATACAGTTTACAATATTTTACAAGACAAACAAGGTTTCATTTGGTTAAGTTCTAATGATGGATTGTTTAAATACGACGGAGCAAGTTTCAAACAGTATGTCGCAGAAAATCAATCTTCTCTCGCTGGAAGTGCTTTGCAGGAAGATTATTATGGAAGAATTTGGTATCAAAATTTTGATGGCTTCCTTTTTTATTTAGAAAATGGCAAACTAAAACAATTATCAAATCATAAACCTGTGGACTACATACTACAAGGAATTACAAAAAAACACTTATTTACAGCAAGCGAGTACGGAATTACTGTTTATGATTTAAAAAATTTTAAGAAAATTAAAACAATTTCCATAGGTAAAGAATTTGTTTTGAATAGCTTTGTTGATGGCGAAAATTTTTATTTTATCGCTAATTCATGCCTCTACACAATTGACGAACAGCTAAATAAAAAACTTGTCAGCTCTTTGCCCCTTGGGAAAACTTTTTGGTACATCACCAAACTTAAAAACGAAATACTTTTTGTTTCTAGAAATAATAGTTCAAAGCAATTATTTTACTTGAAAAATAATAAAGTCCTTCGTTTTGCTGATTTCAATTTTGATGTAGAAATTTTAAATTTTAAGGTTTTTGCAAATAATATTTGGATTTTTTCAGCAGATGGAGTTTTTGTTTACAAAATAAATAATGGAAAATTAACACTAACAAATCATTTTTTAAAAGGCAAAAAAATAACTGCTGGATTGCAAGATAATAGAGGGAATTACTGGTTTTCGTCATTGCTAGAAGGAATGTTTTTAATTCCAGATTTAAATAGGCAATTAATTCAAATCAAGGATTACAAACCACTAAAAATCATAAAATCAGGTAAAAAGTTTATTATCGGAACAAAAAACCACCAGCTTTTTGAAACAAATACTGATTTTTCACAAGTCAAACTAATTACGCAGGGAAAAACCAATTCAGATGTTTATTACCTGTATCAAGATGCTAAAAATGGTAACATTTTTTACTCTTCGAATGGAGCAAACTTACTTGTTTCTGGAAGTTCAACTAAAAATATTCCAATTAATATTGCTGTAAAAGAGGTCGTAAAATTAGATGAAAAATACTACCTTCTTGCAGCGAGTGGTCTTGTAGCAATCTTTAAAAACCCTCTAACAAAATCAAATTATTACTCAAAATGGGATGCAGCGTTTTTGAAATACAAAGATTCTTTGAACGAAAAATTTGTACACATATTTACTGGGGTAAGATCAAAATCAGTAGTTTACGATCACTCAAAAAGCAGAATTTATGTAGCAACAAACAAAGGTCTTTTTGAATTAAATTCAAAGTTAGAAAAAAAAGAAATTCGTTTTAAAGGAAAGACCATTTATTGTCAAAAGGTGGAATTAATTAACAATAAACTCTACGCCTTAAGTTCCGTAGGTGATTTATATGAAATTTCTGAAAACAATAAAATCACCATTTTAAATGACAAATTCAACTTTGATTTAAAAACAATCAAACAATTAAAAATAACTGATTCCTATTTGATTTTACGCTCAAACTCAAACCTTAAAGTATTCGATAAAAAATCATTTCAATTTATTACTGAAATAAATGTATCAAATTTTGATGTGTACGATGTCTATTTCGACAAAAATAATTTTATTATCCTTACAGACAAAGGAATTTTATCTTTGCCAAGCACTTCTGAAAAGAGCAAAAAAACAACAATCCCAAAACTAATAATAAATGCAATTCATACGGATTCAAAAGTTTATGAAAACTATCAAAAATTAAGTTTAAGCCCCTCTCAAGACAATGTTGAAATTCATTTTTCGCTATTAAACTACGGAAATAGCAACGAAAATCATTTATTTTATAGCCTAAATAATAAAAATTGGATAAACATCGAAAATAACGATCGTATTTTGAAATTTGCATCCCTTGCATCGGGCGATTATACAATCAAATTTAAGTGGCAAAAGGATAAAGAATACATGTATAGTCAAGAAGTTAATTTTACTATTGAAACGCCATTCTACAAACAATTTTGGTTCATATTACTTTGTTTAATAGTAAGTTTTTCTTTGATTTACAGTTATTTCCGTTGGCAAGTATCCAATTTAAAAAACAAAAATAAATTGATCTTAGAAAAAATGACCTTGGAAAAAAACTTGAGTAAATCGATGCTCACCTCCATCAAATCTCAAATGAATCCTCATTTTTTTTACAATGCTTTAAACACGATTCAATCCTATATTTTCCTCAACGACAAAAAAAATGCGAGTAATTTTTTATCTAAATTTTCAAACTTAACTCGTATGATCTTGGAAATGTCTGATAAAGAAACAATTACGCTTAGTGAAGAATTAAAAGCCTTACATTTATACCTTGACTTAGAAAAAATGCGTTTTGAAGAAGCTTTTGAATTTGAATTTCAGCTTGACGAAAAAATCGATTGTGATTTGTGTAAAATTCCTTCCATGTTGATTCAACCTTATGTTGAAAATGCCATAAAACATGGACTACTTCATAAGGAGGGAAACAAACATTTACAAATAAAATTCAGCCTAGAAAATCAAATTTTATTGGTTGAAATTACAGACAACGGAGTGGGTAGAAAACGAGCAGAGGAATTAAAAATGATAAAAGCAATAAAATACGAGTCCTTTTCGAGCAATGCAAATGCAAAAAGATTAGAAATATTAAATAAAGGTTTACATTTCCACGTAGGTTTTGAAATTTTTGATTTATACACAGATAATCAAGCAGTTGGAACTCAGGTTAAACTTACAATACCAATTCAATGAAATACAAAGCAATAATTGTTGATGATGAAAAAATGGCTCGAGCCCTATTACAAGGAATGCTTGAAGAATTTTGTCCTGAAATAGAAGTTGTTGAAAGCTGTCCTGATCTTCCAACTGCAATAAAATCTATACACAAAACTAAACCTGATTTGGTGTTTTTAGACATCGAAATGCCTGGTCACAGTGGATTAGAATTACTCGATTTTTTTGACGAAAAAGATGTTAATTTCTCCATTATTTTTACAACTGCCTATCATCAATATGCCATCAATGCACTGAAATTATCAGCAATTGATTATCTGCTAAAACCATTAGAAAGTGATGAATTACAAAGTAGCGTTCAACGATTTATTAGACTTAAATCTAGAATTGACGAGCAACAAAAAATGGTTTTAAAGTCAAATTTAAGCTCTACAATCAACAAAAAAATTGCAATTCATACAGTGAGTTCAATTCGATTCTTAGATATTAAGGATATTTCCTTTTTAAAGGCAGATGGAGCTTACACAGAAATATATTTAAATTCGGGTGAAAAAGTAATTTCAAGCAAAGGATTAAAACATTTTGAGGATGTTTGTTCAGAAATTGCACAACTTTTCAGATGTCACAAATCATTCATCGTCAACATCAATGCGATTGTAGAATATGTAAAATCTGATGGTGGATATTTGAAAATGAACAATAAATTAGAAGTGCAATTTTCAAGTGAAAAAGCTGCTGAAATACAGAAAAGGTTGGGCTTATAAAATCCGATTTTAAGAATTCCCCATTTACCTCTCGAGTTATTAATTTTAATGGTTTTCGTCATGGTTTCACTTCGTGGCTGCTTTGCGGTTTAAACAAAAACACATGCCAAAAACGAGTTAATTATTTATTTGAACGACGGTTCCGATAGCTATACGGAAACATCCGTCGTTAAAAACATTAACCCTGCACTATCGCTTGGTCTTCAAAAGCTTCGCTTTTTCTCCTTCGGCATCATTATTTGTTTAGCAAAAATTACTTTTAATTTTAGTATTTACTTTAAATCGGGAAATATCTAGTCAATTCAATTTTTTTTTTAATTAATCAATCACATCCAACTTTGCAAAACGTAAAAGTAAAGTTTTACTTCCTTCCTTGGGGAAAAAAATTGTTGCTTTTTTATCGTCGCCAGCACCAGTAATTTCAATAATTTTTCCTTTTCCAAATCGTTCATGGCTGACATTATAACCCACTTTTAAATCCGAATTGTGATCTGATTTGCCAGAACTAGGTTTTGAACTTAAAGAATCAAGAGAACTCAAATTTCTTGGTGCAGCAAAACCTCGATTTAATCCACCAACGTGTGGTTTTTCAAAACTTGACTTGGAACTTAGAGACCTTCCTCCTCTAGCTTGTGGTAAATTTTCAAAATTCAAAAATTCTTTATTTATTTCACTAATGAATCGACTTGCCTCTGAGCTTTGTAAGTTCCCCCAAACAAAACGAGATACTGCATAGGAAATGGTACACGTTTTTTCTGCACGAGTTAATGCTACATAAAACAAACGTCTTTCTTCTTCCAATTCAGTTCGCGAGTTTAAAACCATTTGCGATGGAAACAAATTTTCTTCCAATCCAACCAAAAAAACGTGTGGAAATTCCAATCCTTTGCTTGAATGGATTGTCATCATCGAAATTTTGTTTTTGTCTTCGTCTTTGGAATTATCTGCATCCGTCAACAAGGCAACGTCCATCATAAATTCGGAGAGTGTAATTACCTTTTCACCTTCTTGATTGTCTGAAAATGCTTGAACCCCACTTAATAACTCTTCAATATTTTGGTAACGTTCAACTTCTTCCGGACCTTTGTCTTTTTCACTGTATAAATCTTTTAAAATCCCTGATTGTATTGCAATATTATGTGCCATTTCATAGGCAGGATTTTTATCGATTTCTGCTCCAAAACTGCGAATCATGGTGGCAAATTCAGTGATTTTTTGCTTAGTTGGATTATTAAGTGAAACAGGATATTGTGCAAAATTTGAGCAGACATCCCACATGCTTACACCGTATTGATTTGCGGCAATAATAATGTTTTCGATACTTGTTTTTCCTATTCCTCTGCGAGGATAATTGATTACACGTTTCAATGCTTCTTCGTCCTTTGGATTTGCCGCCAAACGGAAATAAGACAATAAATCCTTTATCTCCTTACGTTGGTAAAATGAAATTCCTCCGTAAATTTTATAAGGCATGTTCAATTTTCGCAGAGATTCCTCAAAAGCACGCGATTGCTTATTGGTACGGTATAAAATTGCAAAATCTTTAAAATCTAAGCCTTCATTTTGCTTTAAGTCATAAATTTTATTGGTAATAAGTCTGCCCTCTTCATTGTCAGTCAAAGCACGTAAAACTGTAATTGGTTTTCCAATCTCGTTATCTGTCCAAACATCTTTTTTAATTTGATCTTGATTTCTCGCAATTACTGAATTCGCTGCATCAACAATGTTTTTAGTACTTCTATAATTTTGTTCAAGTTTAAATAACTTAAAATCAGGATAATCTTTTTTGAAATTTAATATGTTTTGAATATTTGCTCCACGGAAAGAATAAATACTTTGTGCATCATCACCAACAACACATATATTCTCGTAAACAGCGGCTAACTTCTTAACAATCAAATATTGAGCGTAATTTGTATCTTGGTACTCATCTACCAAAATGTATT
>CAZHLZ010000062.1:0-13349 GCA_964532475.1 uncultured Chitinophaga sp. | reverse complement strand
GTCAACTCGAATAACTTGATTACTTCCAAAGGTGTTTTCACCAGGTAATTGTGAAAGGCTAATAAATGGTATGGAAACAAAAAGATAAATTAATTTTTTCATGGATCTATGTATTTTATTAATCTTAGACGACTTCGTTTTAAATTTCAGGCTAATTTATGAATTTTTTTCCAAAAAGTCTAAAAGCGCACAAAAAAAAAGACCTGCCAAAACATTAGCAGGTCTAAATCTAAAATATTAAAGTTATGCGTCTATTTTCGCATATTTTGCATTTTTCTCAATGAACTCTCTTCTTGGTGGAACTTCGTCTCCCATTAACATGGAGAAAATTTGATCACATTCAGCAGCATTTTCAATTGTTACTTGACGTAATGTTCTTCCCTCTGGATTCATGGTAGTTTCCCACAATTGTTCAGCGTTCATCTCACCTAAACCTTTGTAACGTTGCACGTTTACAGAAGATTCAGATCCAGCACCTTTTAATTGCTCAATCAATAAATCACGTTGATCTTCGTTCCAAGCGTAATCGGATTTCCCTCCTTTTTTAACTTGGTACAATGGCGGAGTAGCGATGTAAACGTATCCATTTTCGATTAATTCTTTCATGTATCTAAATAAGAAAGTAAGAATTAATGTTTCGATATGAGATCCATCTACATCGGCATCACACATGATGATAATCTTGTGATAGCGCAATTTTTCAAGGTTTAAAGCTTTGGAATCTTCTTCAGTTCCAATTCTTACTCCTAATGCAGTGTAAATATTTTTAATCTCTTCGTTTTCGAAAATTTTATGTTGCATTGCTTTTTCAACATTCAAGATTTTACCTCGTAAAGGCATAATAGCTTGAAAATGTCTATCACGACCTTGTTTTGCAGTTCCACCCGCCGAATCTCCCTCGACAAAGTAAATTTCGCACATTGCAGGATCTTTTTCTGAGCAATCTGCTAATTTTCCTGGTAAACCTGAACCTGTAAGTACATTTTTACGTTGAACCATTTCACGCGCCTTTTTGGCTGCATGTCTCGCTCTAGCTGCTAAGATTACTTTTTCAACAATTAATTTAGCTTCGGCAGGATGTTCTTCCAAATAAATAGTTAACATTTCAGAAACGCCTTGTGAAACTGGAGCGGTAACTTCTCTATTTCCTAATTTGGTTTTAGTTTGTCCTTCAAATTGTGGCTCTTGTACTTTAACTGATAAAACAGCTGTCAAACCTTCACGGAAATCATCTCCATCAATTTCAATTTTTTCTTTGGCTAAAATTCCGCTATCTGTTGCATATTTTTTTAAGGTATTTGTCAATCCTCTTCTAAAACCAGAAAGATGCGTTCCACCTTCATGCGTATTGATATTGTTTACGTAAGCCTGAATGTTTTCAGTATAAGAAGTATTGTATGTTAAGGCAACTTCCACTGGAATACCGTCTCTTTCACCTTCAAAATAAATCACATCTGGAATTAATGATTCACGATTTCTATCTAAGTATTGAGCAAATTCTCTTAAACCACCTTCCGAATGAAAAATATTAGAGAAATGTTTCCCATCATCATCTGTTTGACGCAAGTCAGTTAAAGTAATCGTGATTCCTTTGTTCAAAAACGCTAATTCACGCATTCTTGCAGCTAAAGTATCGTAATTGTATTCTGTGAATTCAAAAATTGAACCATCTGGTTTAAAAGTAACCTCAGTCCCAGTTTTATCAGAAACTCCAATTTCTTTTACATCGTACAACGGTTTTCCAATGCTATATTCTTGTTGGAAAATTTTACCATCACGGTGTACAACGGCACTCAAGTGCGTTGAAAGTGCGTTCACACAAGAAACACCAACTCCGTGTAATCCACCAGAAACTTTGTATGTGTCTTTATCAAATTTACCACCAGCATGTAAAACTGTCATTACAATTTCTAATGCTGATTTTTTCTCTTTTGCTGTTAATCCAGTTGGAATTCCACGACCGTTATCTTTAACCGTAACAGAATTATCTTCATTGATAAAAACTCCAATCGTATCGCAATGTCCAGCCAATGCCTCATCTATTGAGTTATCAACTACTTCGTAAACTAAATGATGTAAACCTTTAATTCCCACATCACCGATGTACATGGCAGGTCTTTTTCTAACCGCTTCTAACCCTTCAAGAACCTGAATATTATCCGCTGAATAGTCGTCTTTTTTTAAATCTTCACTCATATTTTTTTTATTGGAAAATCTTATTTTTTGTAAGGGTGCAAATATACAAAATTAAAGACGGATAAACCAGTTTAAGTGCAAGCTAAACGGCAATAGTTATCAACAAAATATTAACTTTTTTTGTGTTTAATTTAAGATTGATTTCGCTTCATCTATGGTAATTTTTTCACCATCTTTATATGCAATAACAATTACATCTTGATATCCAATTTGGAACAATAGTTTTTTAGCCTTTTCAACATCATCCATGCTTTTGTAAATTCCGAAAGAATAACGGTACATGTCATTTTCTAATTTTTTGTAAAAAACATTTGTACACACTTTCAAATCTTGCATCATTTTCTCCCTTGAAAAAGTACCAATTTGCAAGGTGAAATATGTCCCAGAAATTTCTTCTATTGGCAGAGGTTTTTTTGCATTGAAGATTTCATTGGAGTTTGCATTTGAAATTTCATCGATTTTTTTAATGAGAGAGTCATTCTGAAATAAGTACATCGTATTATTCATAATAATCACTTGTTCTTCATTTCCTTTTACAATACTAAAAACACTTGTATCTTTGTACACCATTACTTTCTTTACGATATATAGCAAAGGGTCATTTTGAATGGCTGGAAAAAAATTTTCTTCGGTGGCATAAACTAAATTCATTTTTTCATTGGTATATTTTTCAAGTTGAATTCTTGCATCCTCAAAAACTTCTTTCATTAAAATGTAATTTTTATTTTTTTTTGATTTTATACTATCCTCTAAGTCCATAATTCGCATTCTTCTATGCAATTCCTTAAGGAGATTTTCCTCGAGTAAAATTAAACTTGTAAATTTCTTATTCGCTAAATCGTAGGTCGAATTGTCGTAACTGATTTTTTCAATGAAATAATTTGGATTTATTTGAAGGATTAGATTTTTCTTTTGCACAAATCGTTTCCCTTTTTCTGTTTCTAAACAATTATTTAATTTTGAAGAGAAAATTTTAATATTTGATTGAAGGAAATTGTTTACAGCTAAATTTTTTGCGAGTTTGACAGAATCTTCTCGTGATATTTTTTTGTTCTGTAAATCATAAATATTTTTAGTTACTGTATATTTTAAATGTTTGGAGGTTTTTTGAAAAAAATAATATTTCTCTAAAAGTACTATATCCATGATTTCCATTAACGATAGACTTGTACTCAAAAAACTAGGGCTTAATTCATGTAATTCTGAATAAACATTTTGTAGCTTTTTCAAATTAGTAGTATCACTAGAAAAGCAGAAACAGCGTAAACTATCACTTTTATCTTGGGCAAAAAAAGTAAATGAAAATGACAATACTAATATAAGTTGTACTGTTATTTTTTTAAAGTAGTGTAGAGCAAAATTCATTTTATAGTATTTTGTATTTATTTCATTACTTCTTCAGCCAACCTCTCTTTTTAAAATAGAACAATAAAATTATTGCTATCAAAGCCATTCCTCCCAAAGCAAAAAAGTATCCGTATTTCATCTTTGTTTCAGGCATATTATCAAAATTCATTCCATAAACACCAACAATAAATGTTAAAGGGATAAAAATAGCACTTACAACGGTTAGTAATTTCATGATTTCATTCATGCGTTGCCCTTGAATTGCATAATACAAATTGGCCATGCCTTCCAAAATCTGCTTATTCGCATCAATTTCCTCTAAAATTGTCAAACAATTATCTTTCAAATCGGAAAAATAATAATGATTTTCCTTTTTTATAAATTGACTTTCTGATTTATCCAATTGAGAAGTGATTTCCTTGAGGGGAAATACGACTTTCCGAAGTTCGATTAATTTTCGCTTTTCAACCTCAATCTTTTTTAACGTATCGCTTTGGGGATGTAATAAAATTTTATTTTCGATCTTTTCAATCGACTCTACAATGTGATCTAATACCTCAAAATAATTATCTGTTACAGCTTCCAACATTCTGAAAAGTAAAAAATCTGGACCTTTCATCCGAATTTTACCTCTTTTCTTCTCAATACGATCTCTAACATCAGTAAAATGATCCGAACTTTTTTCTTGAAAGGAGATGAGGTAATCGTCATTCAGAATAAAAGAGATTTTTTCCTTCTTAAGTTGATTGGAGTTCGCGTTCTTAATCAATGCTGATCTGACTGAGAAAAAAATATAATTTGGATATTCTTCTAATTTTGGACGCTTTAATTCAGCATAAATATCTTCAACTGTAAGTCGTTCAATATGCAAATTTTCAGCTAATTTCTCAAGGCTAACTCTGTCCTCAATTGAATGAAAATTAAGCCAATGTTTTTTTTTGTCGTGATTGTCTTTAATTTCTAATTCTGCAAAATTTTCCGCATAATATTTGGGAGAATTTTGTGTCCGCAAGAAAGATTCTTCGTTATAATGATATAATTGACAAAGTTGTTTTTCTGACATAATTTAATGATTTAGAAAATATTCTTCAGGCGAATATACCTTTATTTCGGAATTTTTAAAATCTTTGGTATTCCTAGTTATGATGCACGACAAATCAGGAATTAAATTAGCTGCATTTATTTGAATTGCATCTTCAAAATCTTTGTGTTTTGATTTTAAACTTTTTTTAATATTATCTTGGTCAATGGAAATTAGATGAATGTAATCCAATAAATTAGATAAGATTTCACGAAGATCATTTTCCTTCATGTACTTTTTTAAAATGTAATGTGTTGTTGCAATGGAATGGGATGAGACAAATAATTGAACCTCTCTTTTTTCACCCAATTCAAACAATCGCAAAGCAAATTTACTGAAAGGTTTTCTATCAATTAAGAAATCAATAATAATATTGGTGTCTAAAAAAACCTTATTCATAAGTGCTTTTTTTGAAAATAGTCGCGCAACTCTTCTTCCTCATTAAAATCAGTAGGAACTTTCACCGAACCCATTAATTTTCTCAACTTTTCTGAATTAACTTGGCTTTCTGAAGAAACCGTGATGCTTTCTAAGTAATTTTCAATTATTTCTGATAAACTCTTACCCGTTTTTTTAGCGTAAGACTTTGCTTTTACAATAATCGATTCATCAATAGTCAGTGTTAATTTCGCATTCATATACGTGTCTTTTTTACAAACATACGTACTTTTAACGAGATTTCAAAAAAAATATTGAGAATATTAACTGGTAAATGAAAATCAATATTACCGTTAATAGTTTTTTTGAGAAATTTATTTCAATTGTTTTTCAATCTCAATATGCAAACCAAGTCCACGCAAAGAATTTCCAGCAGCAACAATATTTCCTTTCCCATCAATCAAAAAGCCTGAAGGAATTGAACTAACTCCGTAAGATTTTGAAGCCTTACCTTCCTTGTCCCAGCCATGATTTTTCCAGGCTAATTTATCATCTTTAATAGCTTTAACCCATGCTTTATCGTCACGATCTAAAGAAACTGAAAAGACTTCAAATCCTTTGGCGTTTTTGAATTTAGATTTTTTGTATTTCCCGTAAGCTTCCACCACATTTGGATTTTCCTTTCTACAAGGTCCGCACCATGATGCCCAAAAATCAATTAAAACTAGTTTTCCTTTTAGTTTGGAAAGCTTAATTGTTTTTCCATCTTGATTTTGCAATTCAATTTCAGGTGCAGTTGTTCCAACACCTGGGCTTTGTAGCATAGAAGCCACAAAAAGTGATTTTATAAAAATCGAAGTTAAAAGTTGTATCATCCTATTCTACGTATGTCTGCTCCTAAATTATTTAATCGAATATCAATATCTTGGTATCCGCGATCGATTTGTTCAATGTTGTGAATTGTGCTTTTTCCTTTTGCTGAAAGTGCTGCAATCAATAATGAAACTCCTGCTCTAATGTCTGGTGAGGTCATCGAAATTCCTTTCAAAGTATGTTGGTTATTCATTCCAATAACGGTTGCTCTGTGTGGATCGCAAAGAATAATTTGTGCGCCCATGTCAATCAATTTATCGACAAAAAACAAACGTGATTCAAACATTTTTTGATGTATTAATACACTTCCTTTAGCTTGTGTTGCAACAACTAAAATGATTGAAAGTAAATCTGGCGTAAATCCTGGCCAAGGTGCATCAGCAATGGTTAAAAGTGAACCATCGATAAATGTTTCAATTTCGTAAGAATCTTGTGCTGGAATAAAAATATCGTCACCACGACGTTCAATTTTGATTCCTAATTTTCTAAACACTTGTGGAATTACTCCTAAGTTATCATAACTAACATCCTTGATTGTGATTTCAGATTTTGTCATCGCAGCCAAACCAATGAAACTTCCAATTTCAATCATATCTGGCAAAATGCGGTGAAAACATCCTCCTAAAGTTTCAACTCCTTCAATGTGCAACATGTTGGAACCAATTCCTTCAATTTTTGCACCCATAGAGTTCAGCATTTTACACAACTGTTGCAAATAGGGTTCACAGGCAGCGTTGTAAATGGTTGTTTTTCCTTCAGCTAAAACTGCCGCCATTACTACATTCGCAGTTCCAGTTACAGATGGTTCATCTAAATGAATGTATGCTCCTTTTAATTGATCGGATTCAATGGTGTAAAAATGGTCGCTAGAATCATAATTAAATTCAGCACCTAATTTCGCCAATCCTTCAAAGTGAGTATCCAGCCTTCTTCTACCGATTTTATCTCCACCTGGTTTTGGAATAAATCCTTTACCGAAACGAGCTAAAAGTGGACCAACAATCATGATTGAACCTCTCAAAGAGGAAGCACGTTTTTTGAAATCTTCTGTTTCCAAATAAGCCAAATCGATATCTTTAGCTTGAAAACAGTACGTTCCTTTTTCAACTTTCTCAATTTTCACGCCCATTACTTGAAGCAAATTGATCTGTTTATTTACATCGATGATGTCAGGAATATTTGAAATTGTTACTTTATCTGGAGTTAACAAAACTGCACATAATATTTGTAGTGCTTCATTTTTTGCTCCTTGTGGAATTAATTCTCCTTTTAATGGTTTACCGCCGTGTATTTCGAAAGATGCCATAGTTTTTTATAGATTTTAAGACTTTAAGATTTTAGGACTTTAAGACTTTATACATTATACAAAGTGAAAGATCAACTCTCTTAAAATTTCTTTTTAAATGGTTTTTTGAATTTTGAATTGTTGTTTTGATTTCCTTGCCCTTGACCCACTTTTCCACGTTTATTTGGAGTTAAGCCAAAAGTTCTCAAAATTTGGTTTGTTTGCATTAAGCTATCTGGATTTTCAAGAATCAATTCGCCTTTTGATAATTCTGCTAATTGTTGTGCAATCACATCATTTTCAACAGCATCGTTATTGTAAGCCAAAAACTGCTTTTTCATGAAATTTGCCAGCGTGTTTTTTAAATATTCCTTTGTTTTAGGATCTTGCTCTTTAACAATTTCTTTGATAATGTTCTCCGTATATTTTCCGTAATGTCCAAATCTAATTTTGCTTTTTGGATATTCCATTAATTGCGGTTTCTCATATAAAACCTCTTTATTTGGTCTTTCATAAGGAGAATCTACATCTAATTCAAAATTTGACATTACGAATAAATGCGTCCATAATTTATGTTTGAAATCATCAACATCTCTCAAATGAGGGTTTAATTGCCCCATTACTTCAATGATTGCATTTGCAGCTTTGTTTCTTTCCTCACGATTTTCGATTTCCATCGCGTGAGCAATCATATTTTGTACGTTTCTACCATATTCTGGTAGGATCATGTGTTCGCGTTGCGTATTATATTCCATGAAAATTTTTGATAGAGGTCAAAGATACATTTTTTTATCTTATTGAATGTTAAATTTTTCCAAAATTCTTTGTGTTAGTATGATTTCATGCAGTAAAGAAGAATTTATCAAGAAAAGATTGTGGAATTAAAATTAAAACTGTATCTTTGCACCCTTATTTTATTAATTAAATTCAAAATTTTATGAATTCTTACGAAACTGTTTTCATTTTAACTCCCGTTTTGTCTGATGATCAGGCAAAGGAAGCAGTGCAAAAATTCGAAAGTGAAATCGCCTCTTTTGGTGGTAAACTTAAGCACAGCGAAACTTGGGGATTAAAAAAATTGGCATACCCAATCCAGAAAAAAACAACAGGATTTTATTTCTTGTTAGAATTTGAAGGACAAGGTAACCTTATCAATGACCTTGAAATTTCATTTAAACGTGACGAACGTGTAATGCGTTTTTTAACTGTAAAAATGGACAAAGATCATTTAGCTTATGCTGACAAAAGAAGAGCTAAAATGGGTCAAGCAAAACCTGCAAGCGTAGAAGCTTAGTATTTATCATTAAAAATTAAAAAACATGTCAAACGATATTCGTTATTTAACTCCGATTAACATCGATATTAAAAAACAAAAATACTGCCGTTTCAAAAAAAGTGGTATTAAGTTTATTGATCACAAAGACGCTAATTTCTTATTGAAATTGGTAAACGAACAAGGTAAAATTCTTCCTAGACGTATCACTGGTACATCTGCGAAATACCAAAACAGAGTAAACAAAGCAATTAAAAGAGCTCGTCATTTAGCAATTTTGCCTTATGTAGGTGATATGTTAAAATAAGCGACTTGTCAAACAATAAAAACTTAAAGTAAAATGGAAGTTATCTTAAAGAAAAACGTAGATAAGTTGGGGTATAAAGACGAGACAGTTACAGTTAAACCTGGATATGGTCGCAATTTCTTAATCCCACAAGGTTATGCAACATTAGCAACTGCTTCTGAAAAGAAAGCACACGCTGAGGTTATGAAACAAAAAGCACACAAAGATTCTAAAATATTAGCTGAAGCAGAAGCAATTGCTGCAAAATTAGCTGACGTTACTGTTACAATCTCAACTAAAGTTGGTGAGAACGGTAAAATCTTTGGATCTGTAAATACAGTTCAACTTTCTGAAGCATTAAAAGCTGCAGGTTTTGATATCGATAGAAAATCATTGAAAATCAAAGATGAGCCAATCAAAGAAATTGGAACATTTGAAGCTGAAGCAAATTTACACAAAGGTGTAAAACCAACATTCAAATTTGAAGTAGTAGGAGAATAATTTTTCTATTTTCAAAAATAAAAAATTAAGCTTTCACCATTGGTGGAGGCTTTTTTGTTTTTATATGGAGCTATTCCTGCTTTTCATTTCAATCTACTCTGTTTGGGAAAACCATCTTTGACAAAAATAGGCGTAAAAATATGAATTGTTTGAGCGGTATGCATTGAGCGACTTGTGCTATGTCTGTCGATGTAAGTCGAATTAAGTGAGTTTCGCATAACTTGATTAAATCCATCTTCAGAACTTGCAATTTCGAATAAAATTTTCGTATTTTGCTCTTGAGTAAAGTTGAGTATTTTAATTTTTTTTAATTTTCCAAAATCTAATTAAAGAAAATTCTTGCCTTACCCACTTTTTGGAATATCAAAATCACAAATAAAAACATAATATATGCGAATAAAATAACAATAAACTTGATTTTTATGTGAATTGAATTATTTAAACAGTTATGAGGATAATCAATAAAGATGTTAAGAGAGCCATCATGGTTCAAAAATCTTTCCTTCGTAATAGACCAAAAATGATTTATTGAATAATTCAACTAACACCGTATTTCCATAAAGCGAATAAGCACAATTTTGTTGGTTGCTCAATTCTGTTATTTTATTATTTGCATAAACGCTCACGCCACCCATGTTATTTCTAAACACTAAGGTATTGTTTTTTAGTTTGTAATCTTTTGGAACAAAGTTGGTAATTACCTTCTTTTCGCCATTTGAATAGCAGTAAAAAACATTGTTTTCCACCCAAACAATTAAATCATCAACCGCCTCCCAGGATGAAACACCAAAACTAGATAATTCTTCTTTTTCGCCATTGGCATATTTCCATAAATTTCCTTGCTGATCTTCATATACAACAAAGTTTCTAGCGGCCTTATATTTCTTAGCGAACATGCTTTCTACATCAATAATTTCACCCTTATCAAAAACTGCAAAGCTTTGATTTATCGGGTCGTTGAAACAAATTACATTTAAACCACAGGAGAAATCAATGTTTTTTGTGTAAACGGCATATTCATAGGTGTTTTCGTTCCAGAAAAATTTGTAAAAATCACCATTATCCTTAAAAACAACCGTGTTGTCGCCAATTTTTGTGGGCATGTACAAATCTCCCGTCACTTGGTATAATTGTGAGATTCCTAAATTACTTCGTACATGAACAGAGTTAAAACGAGTATCTTCATAAACAATCAAACTATCGGATACTTGATATTTATCTGCAAAAGTGGTTAACATTTCTTTTTTGCCATTTTTCAAACAGAATAGGGCAGGACCAACATTCCATGCCAATTGTGCATCCGAAAGTTTATACGAAATATTTTGATTGGTTAAAGTCTGTACTTTTTCATTTTCGTACACTCTAAAATCTCCGCGAGAATCAATATAGACAATCAAATTATCGCTAGCCTCAAAGGAATTTATTCGCTGAAATTCTAATTGACGAAAAGAATTTTTATAAAAAGTACGAAAGAAATTATTGAAGTCTAAAAATGGAGCTAATTGCGAAAAATTAGTTAAGCTAATACTCAAAAACAATATCAAAATTATCGCTTTAATTTTGATTTTTTTACAAAAACTTACAATTTGAAAACAAACATTCATAATTTTTATTCAGAATTTATTTTTATGAAACAAAAGTCAGACCAAGATTTAATAATGAATTAATTTTTCAGTAGAAAGAACTCCAGATTTTGAAATAAATTGCACAAAATAAATTCCAGGAGCAAAATTTTTGCTTGAAATAGTTTTTTCATTTGTGTTGTAATTTATTGCTTCTTCCTGAATAATTTTCCCAAATTGATCTACAATTCTAATTTTGGAATTGATCATAGAATTATCTGTGGAAATGGTGAATTTTTCTGAACTTGGATTTGGAAAAAGTTGAAATTTGAATTCCTTTTCAGATAAATTAGAAGTTGATTCTTCGTTATATAATACTTGAAAATCATCAAAATAGAAACCATCGCCTCTGACACCTGCGTCCGCACGTAAAATAAATCGAACACGAATTTCTTGTCCCAAATAGTCATTCAAGTTGATTTCTTCCAAGACCCACGAATTTTGCACACCATCATAAATTGGTTCTCCAGCTGGTTGCACTCCGCCGTTTCCACCAACTCCAGTAGATGTATATTTTCCACATTGACCAATCCAAGTGCCAGAATTATTGACTTGTACCTCCATTCGAGCATAATCGTATGCTAATTCAATGTCCCACTTTGCTTGAAATTGAATTTTTGCACTTGTTGCATTCGTAAGATTGATTACTTCATTAAATTCATGTGTTTTGGTTGTGAAATTCGCATAATCTGCCATTGGACTATCTGTAAAAGAACTACTAGGCGAAACAAAGTCTTCTCCTGTCACACCCCAATTTCCAGTCCAATCTGTCAAATCATTTCCTTCGTTTTCATATTGTAAACTTGGGTTTCCATAGGTTTTTGTAATAGTATCTCTATGAAAATAATTTCCAAAATCACTCGTTAGTACGTATTTAATTTCATCTCCAAGATTGATATTAGGATTTAAAACAAATGAGATTTGACCTGATGTGCCTGCGTTTAAAGCTAAATCGTATGTTTGTGCTTGACCAACACTTTGAATTCCAGCTAATGGTTCGATACTGACAATTAAATCTGTTTCAGAAGTTCCTAGTCGCAAAACTGAATGATTAAAAAAGCCAGTTAATTCAGTAATTGCATTTGGATCATTTTCACTTACTGTCCAATAATTGTGTGGTGCATGCGCCAAGACTAAATTTGAAAAAACCATTCCCTGTGCGATACCAGTAATATCGACTTCCGCGGGCCAAAAGCCATCTGCATCACTCCCGATTTCTGGTGTAAATGCGAAAATTTTCGGTTTTGTAGCTAAATCTTCCAAATACATGTAATCATCTGAATCTCCAGAGGCAGGATACAAGGCGGAAGATTTTTGCGCCACGAAACCATTGTATTGCGTCATAACATTCCCAATTGTTTGAAAATAATCATGGTCATCAGCGAAAGCATTTGTTTCGGATCCAATAGGGAAAAGTATTAAATTAGAATAAGAATGTGCATTGAAAGCAAAAGTAAAATCTCTATTTTCACAAAACCATTTCATGGCTTGCGTTTCTGGTTCCGAAAAAACTTCTGTTCCTGGATAGGTATCGGAAGAAGTGTTAAAACTGATTCCAGTTGTTCCCCATGCATGATTGTAATTTCTATTTAAATCAACTCCAAAAGTTCCATCACCATTATTTCTTTTGTTTTTTCGGTGCATTCCGCCACCATTCGGATTGTTTGTCTCATTTTCTATGTAACCATCTGGATTTAAGAGTGGCACAAAAAACATTTCAGTTTCATTTACCAAATACTGAATTTCTGGATTAGTCGCATAGTTTTCAAGTAAATACCACATATAAAAAACGGTACTCGTTAAAGACATTGGTTCGCGAGCATGGTGAATGGAGGAATATAAGATTTCTGGTTCCATTTCATCATTGCTAGCATTGTCGGAGATTTTAAGCCAGTAAATTGGTCGGTTTTCATGGGTTTGAAAGTCGGAAATTGGAGCTTTTAAAGTAATTAAATCAGGATACATTGAATGCATGGCATCGATTTCATCCAAAAATTCTTGGTATGTATAAAATCCACCCATGGAACCAAGGTTGAAATTTTCAGGTACAGTAATTTCCATTGAATTTGTACTTCCACAACTTCCATTTCGAGCGATTTTTTTTGATTTACTGCGTTCCTGGTAAAATTTTGTGACATTAGGAATTAATATTTCAAAGTCGATTTCATTAGTTTTTAACACCTTCATTTCATATTCTGAAAGATCGGTGATAAAATGATAATCTTTTTTGTGCGAACCGTGATCAACTGCAATTCCTAATTCAGCTAATTGCTCTAAAGTAGTTTGTTTCAAATTAATTTTGCAAGAAGAATAAAGTTGTGAATAGGCTAAAAAACTGAGTAAACTTAAGCTAAGTAAAATAATTTTTTTCATAGTTTTGTTTGAAAATAGAATGGTATTAAAAGCGTAAATTTATGCTTTTAATCTTAAAATTGAAAATAAAGGGACTAAATATTCAGGGCAAACTCACACTTTTCTTTAAATTGATTTCAACAATCAATACTTAA
>CAZHLZ010000061.1:0-13480 GCA_964532475.1 uncultured Chitinophaga sp. | reverse complement strand
ATTTATAAATGTATATTTTTTAAATCAATAATGTCTTTTCTATTGATATAGATAGTAGCTTTGTACTTAAACTTAACCAACCCAATTTTGACTTACCCTTGAAATGTGCACTATGCCACGAAAAAGATGCCGACAAAAAAAATACCCATTACTTAACTGATGCCATTATAAGAAGTTGTTTAAATATTGACGGTAGTGGTGACAGAGAAAAGGGCTTTTATTTTGATGTATCAAATACAATACCTGGAATGGAATTTAATTTTCAAAGAGAAGCTCCAATCCCTGAAGTTGAAACCGCTCTTGGGAGAGGTATTTCTGGAGATGATATTGAAATAGCTAAATCAATACCCTTTTCTGTTGATTATGTCTTTTGCTCTGATTGCGAAAAAATCTTCACTACTATTGAAACTGCTTTTATTCAGAAAATACTCCCTAAATTTCGGCAAAGTGACCTAACAAGTGTAACCAATGTTAATGAAGAAGATGTGAAAAATGTGCGGCTATTCTTCTATCTCCAAGTTTGGAGAACATCAGTTTGCGAAATAGTATTTAGTTTAACCCAAGATATTAGGGAAAGGCTTAGAGACATTTTACTTAATTATACTGCCGTTGAAGTTCACGATCTAACTCAATACCCCTTAACAATAACTTATTTAGAGACTCTTAAGGATAATACAGCCAATTATGTTGGTTTTACAAGTGATTCAAATCCCAATTTCATAATTATGAATGACTTTGTAATTCAGTTTTTTGATAATCAAGAATCCATTAAATTCTTTGATTTTTACGGGCTAAATGATGATTCATACAAAGAATACATTAATTACTCTGAAAAAGCATTCAATTTCAAGGTTATACATCATGAGGATAGGCTAAAAATCCTTACTGAGTTTATGAAACGAGAGAAGGTTAAACATTCTATCCGAGATATCACAGATTTCTTTATTAGATGCTGGAGGTTGAACTTCCGAGTAAGCCCGCCCTCAATTATTTTGCAAGAATTCATGACGGGTCTAATTGGAGACGATGAGTCTAAAGCCTTAAAATACAGTGAAGAAAACATTAAGAATCAAGCCGCAGATTTCATTTGGCGTAAAATATCCAGTATTAAGTAATTTGCTTGAAATGGCCTACCGAAGAAGTTCAAATTAATTGGTGAATAAGTAAGACCTTAATTCTGCATCAAAATCATTTAAGCGTTGTTGAAATAAGTTAATTTGGCTAAGCATTGCTTTACCTTCTGTCAATTCAATCTCGTTTAATGGTTTGTCAAATTTCATCATTTGGGTTTGTAAATCATCAAAAAATAAATTAAGCTTCCTTCTTACATAGGTATAAATAGCGTTGGTCTGGTCACTCATTAATTATTCATAGCTGCATTTCAGCTTTTCAAATGCAATTTCATACTTATCTCTCGAACAATCAATGATTCTGCTAATCTGAGTTGCCCATCTACTTTCGGATCCCATAAATAATGTACCAAAAAAACCTATCAAAGAAATACTCTGCATTGATAAAAAGATTTGCTAAAAAGCATATTTCGTTAATGAATAACCTGAAGTGGAAGATCGGCGCACCAGAAATTACGCTAGAAGCTGCAGAAATAAAAAAGCCCCCTTGCAGGACTTTCCCTGCAAGGGGGCTTTTCGTGGACATGATCTTATAGTATTCCAAAGGCCGAAATTTGTCAAGCGAAAGTTGTGTATTACTCTTTACTATTAGGGAAAGTAAAACGGCAATTTGGGAAACTATTATTTATACTTTTTTGGAATTTTCATAGTTTAGTCGTAATGATATTCATGATATAATATACTGATAATTAATAAAATATTAGCAAAAACACAATCTTTTAGTAAATTCGTGTTATTAAACACTATGCCAGGCAAAAAGAAACCAACAAATCAGGAAGAATTAATTGGAAAACATCCAGTAGATGGATTTTTTGCGACTTGGTTAGATTGTAATGATATTGATGTAACTGAAGAAAAGAAGCATAGGTCACTATCAGAAAAAGAAGCAGAAAGAGATAATGCAATTAACCAACTAGCGGACTGGTTAATAACACATCACCTTGGAGATAGGAGACAAGAAAGAATGGAAAGAAAGAAAGAAATTCTTGATACTTATGGGTATAAAGAATATTTAAAATTTCAAAAAATATTCCCCGATTCAGACAGGACTAAAAAGGGGAATTTTACGGAAATTCTTTTAAGTGAATATTTACAGGTGTCTTCAGGGCTAAAATCGCTTGTTTTTAGATTGAGATTTAATCCCAATGTTGATCAATCGATGAAAGGTGACGATGTTCTACTCTTTGATATGGTTGAAATGAATAGAAAAATAATTCTAGGAGAAGCAAAGTATAGAGGCACACCAACTGCTGCGATAGTGAATGAAATTGTAGATGCTTTTAATTCTAAAGATCGGCTACCTCTTTCGATTACTTTCGTTGCAGAAAGAATGAGTGAGTTGGGTAATAATAATTTAGCGGATAAACTTGAAGATTTAAATGCTGAAATGTATAAGTTAAAAATTCCAATTATTCATACGGGTTTTTTACTTAGTAATCCTAATGCTTCTCGGAATGTTGAAGCAAATACAAAGTCCTCGAATGAAAACTTTGTTATTTTGTCGCTGGGGATGAACAACTTACAAGAATTTGTAGATAAGAGTTTTGAATTAGCATTAGATAAACTTGCAAAACAATGAACATAAACAAGGCTACCGACCTATTATCAAATATAGAAAATGATCGTCAGGTGCAAAACTATATTGCACAAGCAAATTCAAGATATATTTTATTTAACGTTAAAGAACCACGTGAAAACTTCCCAAATTTTATAGATGCGCTTGATACTAGATTGCTAAGTATTGCTTACTCATATTTATCTATCGGTTGCTCATTTGCTGAAAATGATGAGATAGTAAAGGGGATTACAGCATTAGAAAAAGGAGCATCTATTTTAGAATATGTACATACTCCTGAAGAAAATCGAGGAGTTCATAGTCTTTACTATCGTTTAACTAGTTCACTTGCTCATTATGCGGCCAATCAATATTCAAAAGCGTTTTTGGTTTTAAAGGAAGTAGAATTTCAAACCCATGTTGCTAAACTAATATCCGCCTTTTTAAAAAAGGATTTCACTAAACTTATTTCAGAAATTAACAATATATTACTGAATGAAGAATATAGTGACAATGCGCTAATAGAAGTCGATAATGATGATGAAGCTGCAAATAGAATTTATTCATCTATACTAGCAAGAGCCTTCTCATTGTTGTTAGAATATATTTATTCAGGAGAACAAGATTTTCTTGATCAATGCAAAAAAACATTGCAGGATTTGCAAGATTTAGTTTCTATCGATGATGAGCCATCTTTATGGTGGGTATTACGAATCCTAAAGATAATAGTTGAAGGATTTAATGCGGCCTCATTATGGAAAGTAATACCTCCCCATTTTGAGGCAAATAATATAAAAATTACCCGTTACATTCAAAGTTTATTATTTAGTACCCCGACAATAATTGAATTATTTATCTCCCAACGGCAAGCTTTAACAAAGGTAATGGCACCTGAGGGAGCGGTAATTGGGCTACCCACAAGCAGTGGTAAAACACGTATTGCAGAAATTGCGATAATGCAATGCTTAAATGATAATCCAGACTCTACTATTCTGTATCTAGCACCATTTAGGTCCTTAGCATTTGAAATAGAAGATACTTTAACTAATACATTTGACCCTCTGGGATTTCAAGTTTCTCACTTATATGGAGGAAGTCAATTTAGCAAAATAGATAAAATTGTTGCAGACGAATCAAATATTATTGTGGCAACACCAGAGAAGGCAAAAGCAATTATCCGAGGGGATAGAGAATTTGCAAGAAAAATTAATTTGATAATTATTGACGAAGGTCATTTAGTCGGCGGTTCTGAGAGGAATACAATAAATGAAATATTCGTTGAGGAATTAAAGTATCATATTCAAGTAAATGGAGGAAAAATCGTTTTATTGTCAGCAGTACTTCCTAATACAAAGGAAATGTCTTCATGGATAACGGGAGTTCCTGATAATGCTGTAGAGTCAAAATGGAGACCTTCATCACAAAGGTTTGGTTTGTTAGTTTGGAATGGTAGAAATGTCAATATTGAATGGAAAAGTGCTGAAAGGCCATATCCGTTTAATGTAGATTTTATAAGGCCATTTAAAATTGGTGTTAAAAATTTCCCATCGTCTAAAAGACAGGCCGTTGCTTCTGTTGCAGTTAAATTGTCGGAAATTGGCTCTGTTCTATTATTTGTTGGAAGAGCAAATATGGTAAAAGGTCAGGCGGAGGATGTACTAATCGCTTTAGGGCACAATCCAGAATTAGTAAAATGGAAAAATCCCTTAGACTGGGAAATTTTCCAGGCTGCTTGTGAGGAAGCCGATGGTGCAGATTCAATTATATTGAAATTCGCAAAATATGGAATTATTTGTCATAGCCGCGAAATTCCTAATGACGTAAGATCTGCAATGGAGCGATTAATGAGAAATGGAAATCCAAAAGTAATAATATCAACCTCAACTTTAGCTCAGGGTGTAAATATTGGTGTATCAACAGTAATTATTGCAAATGCGTATATTGGAGCCACCCCTATTAGTAACTCCGATTTTTGGAACATTGCTGGAAGGGCAGGTCGAGCATTTATAGATAGTGAAGGTAAAATATTATATGCAATTGATTCTACTGCTAATGAATGGCAAGTCAAAAATTCGAGAGAGCTTGCTAATAAATATTTTGAATCAACAAATCTAGAATCGGCAAATAGCGGAATTCTTGATCTAATAGCTGAATTATTTCGATTAGCCCGACTTTGTAAAATTGATAAAGATTTATTATTGGAATTAGTGGCTAATAATGATACTTCTAAATTTGTCAGTACTGGAGGGGACCATTCTGCAGATGTAATGAGAGGTTTCGACCTTATTGACGATACTTTACTTTCATTGGACGTCTTATTCGATGCGGACAAAATGAAAGACCCTTCATATTGGATTGATGACCATTTAAGAAATTCTCTGGCTGCAATTCAAGCTGAAAGACATCCTAGAATTGATGAATCTGATGTAATTAAGTTTTTAAAAGCAAGAAACGAGGGAATCATAAAATTAGTAGGAAATAGTTCCCGTTGGAAAGCTCATATTTCTGGCGGAATTCCTTTAAGAGCCAGTCTGGCTCTTGAAAATAGGATTTATGAGTTGCTTAGCGCTCTTGAGGAATACAATAAGTCTGATAAGGATATCAATAATTTAGCAGAATTCCTAAAAAAATCTGAACGAATAATATCTGATTTCCCAACTTATCAATTTAAAAGTACTTACAATGAAGAGTATGATAAGATTAGAACACTTTGGCTATCTGGAGCCGATTTTAGACAAATTGAAATGCAAATAAGAAATGGTAGGGACATATGTGCAGATCACTTTGGATTTACCATTCCCTGGGCATTGAACGCCATATCTCGGAAGTTATATGGAATGGAACTTGAGAGTGAAGCAAATCAGTTTAGTGAATTGGCCGTTTTGACAGAATTGGGGCTTCCTGATTTAAAATCTTCTAAATTATATTTGAGTGGTATCCGTTCAAGAATAGCGGCTGTAGAATTAGGTAAAATAATGACTTTTTCTGAAAATATTAGTTTAACTAAACTAAGAAGCTTTCTAATTGAAAACAAAATTAGACTTTCTAGAATATGTGCAAAAACTACATTAATATGGATTGAAGCTTTAGAAAAAACAGAAATTCGTAAACAACAAAACAAAATTGAAGTACACGATCAAGGCAGTATTTTAACTAAAGCTAGTCATGAAAAAATAAAGTATTCTATCAGAGAATTTAATAATACACTATTTCTCGTATCTCCTGATTATCAACATATAATTAAAATAAATAAAACTCCAGAATTAAGTGTATTAGTTAATAATCCCGGAATTTACTTTATAAGAATCAATAAGGATACTTTTAATATGATATCTCGAAATCCGAGGATATCAATAATTAAGAAAAAGAATTCATCTTAAAATCCTATTAGAATTGCACCTAATTGTGCTTACCATTCGCATATTGTTGCTAGTTATTGGCAATTCTTAAAATTAATACTAAATTTGTTATTTTCCAATAGCCTGTGAAAGAAGATTCTACTCCAATCCATCTGTTTCAAGAACTTCAAAAAGAAGATACTTATGGTAAGCTCTTTCCAGAACGAAGAATAGGCTTAGCAATTGTTGTTCTTTTTCAGCAATATGGAGCCGGAACATTTCAGGAATCGGATATCCATGATGCATTGGCAAAAACGAGCTCCACAAGTGGTAGAAATGAATGGGAACAGTACGGTAAGGCCATCAGCTTATTGCAGGAATTTTTTATTGTCTACGACCAAGAATCACAGTGGTATTCACTAACACCATATGCTCAAGAATATTGCAAAATGGCGACAAAGCAGCTTCGTGGCCGAGTAGATGCGACTAGAATTGAGTCCATATGTAAGACATTGTTAGAAAGGCTCTCAGATAATATAAGTGATCACGACTTGGAGGAATGGTTTGAAGTACACTTTGATGCCTTTGAAAATGAGCTGAGTGATCAGGTGCATTTCCTTGATGGCCAAATCAAACATTCAGTAGATTACCTTCGACAAAGTTCCCTTATTGATGCTGAGAATGCTCTAATAGTACTAAAGGGTGTAAATGAAGGTCTGACTAAAGTTAGGGAACAAAACAAGGAGCTGAGGTCAGCCTACCGCCAATTAGATACTATCCGCGAACGTCTTGATACGATTGCACAATATATTACACGCACGGAACTTCACGATAAAATTGGAAATGTAAATGCCTTTTTTGGTCGCATTCGTTTTGTGCTTAGGGCAATCGATCAAAAACTGGATCGAATTCAGCCTAAAATCCGGCAACTTTTCGCTAATCTTAATCAACCTTTGCTGAATGCACGTGTTGAGCATTTTCTTGTAATGTTGTTGAAGCATTCCCTAGTTGAGAATAAGGAACTTTATTTACCAAAAGGTATTCTTACACCAGCAATTCAAATGCCATCAGTAAACTTCACTGTAGTAGAGAGAAAAAGGAACCTGTTTCCCGCAAAGCGGAAACGGGTGATTCTTCCGCAAATCAATCCCGAGACTGCAGAACGCGTAAAAAAAGAACACTTTCAACTAATAGCCACGCAAGGTACGGTAGATCGACAGGTCGCTTTATTACGTAATAAACTATATATAAATGGAAGTTTGGTTTTTGCTGATGAATTCTTTAATCTATATGATAATCAAGAGAACGATATGGGTATGACTGTCATGGTTTTTTATACACTCTTACAGGAAAGTAACAACGATCCCAAATGCAAGTTGGAAATCTCACCTAAGCTAATTAATCATCCTCAAGGGAAAGCAATTTCTCTAAGTCACCTAACCATTCACAACCAGATATGATCCCATTGGAATTTTTAGAAGATAAACGCGCAAAAGAGCTATTCGCAAAAATCGATTACGCACTAAAGGATGGTTATCACATTCAAAACCTAACGGCATGGACGGAGCATTGGCGTTTTTTAGATGACTATAAAGAGAGTATCAACGAATATTATAAGGAGTATTTTGGAATTAAGTTCTCGTATAGTGGAACGGGAAATGATAAATACTATTTTCTAGAGTTTTTCCCTGATACACGGGGGGAGGTTAAATCTACTCATTATCATCATTTAGAACCGGAAAGCGTCATCATAGGCTTTCTATTGTACAAAGTAATTTTCATAGATAAAAACATTACCCTATCATCTGTAGGAGAGTTCCAAAGAATTCTTCGTAATGATTACGAAACATTGAAATCTGATATTATCCGAACATTAGCCAAGGCAAAATACGGCAAGGCAACCAAAACAAGCGATGAAACGATTAATTCAGCAGTAGATAGAGCTCTCAAAGACTTTAGCAAACTTGGTTGGATTGAACGAAATGAAGATGATTTTGAGGTTTTACCAGCCTTTGATAGAATCATCACCATATATGCAGACATTATCAATAATTTAAATGATTGGTTTAAAGATAGTTAATGAAAGAATATCCACGAATATATAACCTGAATACAGTTGGCTTAATTCATCATCAGGATTGTGAATACCTTATGCATCCGTTTCGGACCGACTTTGTGGGAGATAGTGGATGTGGGAAAAGTATGATAGCAGACTTTATGCAACTCATTTTTGTAGGAGTGGGAACATTCAGCTCAGCAACTTATGGTACTGGGCCGAGAGAGGCCCACACGATGGTGTTAGAATCTCCTGGAAAAGGTACAGATTTCGGTTATGTATATATGAATGTGGAGATTGATCGAGGAAAATATTTGGTAGTTGGTACATACATTGAACGTAATGGCTTAGGTTCAAGATCATTTTTAGTTCAAGCCAGTCACGATTGGTCGGAGGATATTATACTTGCACCATTTGATATACCAATGTCCAAGGATTTGATTATGGATGGGAACGATATGTTGCCGCTTGAGGATTTCAAAGTAATCTTGGAGCAAAATGGGTTATTTCTTCAAGATTGGCAACGACTTAAGACATTTCATAGATTATTAGCGGTCAATGAAATCCTACCCCTTGATCTTTCAATTTCCACTGATATTTTGAGAGACTATAAGAAAATTATTCAATCTTTCTCACGCAAAACATTAGACACTTCTAAAAGTGATAGTCTGAAGAACTTCCTGTTTGGAAAGGAAGAGCATAATCGTATCGAATCGGATTACAAAAAGGCGATTCAGGAGCTCGAGCAAGATGTCCAGACTTATGGGAACAACTTGGAAGAGATTAATATAGTGACTAAAAAAAGTCAAATACTAGGGAAATTAAAGCAGGCCAGGTCAGAAATGTTGGAACGGCACAAGGCACTAGTTTTAGCACGAATAAATTTTTGGTCCAATCAGGTAAAGACTGAGCTACTTACCATTCAAAAACAGATTATTCCTCATGAAATTAATAGATTTATTCTGAGTAATTTACGTAAAAAGGCGGAACAACATGAGGAATTGGCCAAATCGAATCACAAGTCATTATTAATGGTAGAAGAAGAGAAATTGGAAATATTCACTAAGACAAGCAATGAAAACGAAAAGCTCAAAAAAGCAAAAACCATCTTAAATACTTTAGGCAATAAAAATGGGCTGTTAGAAAATTTTATCAAATACAGAAATCAGCTACGTCAGCATTTATTGCTAAAAAACCTGACAAGAGAATTAAATGTGAGTTGGACAATGTTTGAAAAAGCTAATTGGGAAAAGGGTTATTCCGAAGGACTTATGGGCATTCACAGCGAAATCAAAACATTTGTAGAGATACGTGATAATCTCATTGCTATAAAAGCCTACAACGATTTGAGCAATGTAAATTCCTTAGCTAGATGGGCGGTAGACCAAAAACGTGGTTTTACCAAAGAGGAGGAAAGCGTATTGATTCACTTTGCAAAACAAGGAATAACACGTGCAAAACCTAAAAAATCAAAAGGGGTTCGCTATTTACCTGATCCCAAAGAATTGTTTAAAAAGGCAATTGAGCCAGTGAATGCAGACGATATTGGTTTTTGGTTATCATTAGATGGGGTATATGAATATGTGGAATATGTATTCGTTCAAATTCTTGACCGTTCCGACCCTCAGCTTATTAAAGAACATTTCGAGAATCAGAGCAAAAGCATTGATGAAAAAATAAAGGAGGTTCAAACCGAATTAGATAAGTGGAATAAACTGATAGAGCTGTTGAATCAAGCAGAAGAAATCGAAGCAAAGATTAATGCCTATTTAAATAGACATGTTATAAAAGATTTCAGGGAATACCCAGAGCTACAATTAACGGAAGAGCAATTCAATGACAATATTAAAACACTTGGTCGAGAACCGGAAATTATATCTTCCTTTCAGGTAGCGGATAAAGAGTATAAGGATGCTAAAAAGAAAGCATTTGAGAATGCAGAGGCTATTAAAGATTTGAGAGAGGCTCTGGATGAGTTAGATACATTTGACCTTTTGATACCCCTTGAAGAGGAACTAAAGATTCTAATCAGCGACAGCGAAATTCAGATTAATGTACAAAAAGCAAAGGAATCAGAATCTCCGCGCTTACTACGCAAGGAAGTTCAGCAGCGAAGATCGCGGTTGCTTAACTTCCCGCAGCAAAGGGGTTTAATCGACAAGCTAAACAATGCCAAGAAGGAAGAATTCAATGCTCAATCAAATGCAGAGCTATTTGAAATTTCTGTTCAAGACAATATGGAATCGATTAAAACATTGGAAGAATTGGATAAGCTGCAAAATAGTTATAACAAAGCTGAATCTACATACCAAAATAGTTTCGATAATGTAGTAAGAGATTTTGTGCCAGAAAATGATAAAGATAGATTCAACGATAATTATGAGTTTCTTGGATTGTGCCATGCCATTCTACCTAAGTCTTTTGCATCCCTGGAATTCACTGAAGATACTGTTATTAATGAGGTAGAAAACCATCTCAAACAGATTGCGAGAAAGAACCAGGATCTTAATGAACGAAAGTTTCAGAAAATTCGGGATCTTGTAGAGGACGTTAGCACTGAAATAAGCACCAAGCTTGATAAGGTGAGACGAATATCGCGCCTTTTTGATAACCCGAACTCAGAAATTACAGGAGGTCATTACGTTCAACTCAGAGAGAGCTTTAATCACGCATATCCAAGAAACTGGTTAACACGATTTGCGGAAGAATTTAATTCGCAAAGTGGTCTCTTTGCAACCGAAGGAGGATTATATGATCGTGTATCCAAGCTCGTTGGAGTAGAAGAAAAACTGGTTGAGGCATTTCATGCTAGTGGTGGCCCAAGTAACGTTCATCCAACCGCTTCACAATTGCTTGATCCCAATTCCTATTTTGAATTGAATTTTAGTATGGAAACTAAAAGTGGGAAGAAGAATGACGGAAGTACAGGTCAAACCTATGCAGCTATTGCTTTGTTATGTATTGCAAGGCTATCTTTATTGAATCCAGATGACAAAACCCGGACCAAAGGACTTCGATTTATGCCTGTTGACGAAGCCGAGGGTATTGGGACAAACTATAACATGCTCATGCGCATCGCAGCACAAAATGATTATCAAATTATTTCATTCTCCCAGCGCCCCCTACCTAGCCTACAAGAAGGCGCACAAAACATTTATTTTTTGCAAAAGAATATGGATACGGATGAAAAAATAAATCATGTACCAACCGCTATAATTGGAGTAAGTTAGTCGAATGGATCAAATCAGTAAATATGACTTAAGCTGGCGAGCGTTGAAGGCACTGCAAACCATATTTGAAAAGGAAAGAACTAATGCAGAGATTGGCGAAAACAGTTTTATTAAATATTTAATGGGTCCAAGTAAAAGACTGTTGAAATACAAGATGGGCAACCATAACATCATTGAGGCGCGCCTGGGTTATCAAGAATTTTATCAAACCGAGCTTGCCGAACGCATGGAGGTTTACACCGAATTTTTAATTGCCAATAGCTTGGAATCTGATGCTAGGCGAAATTATAAGGAGAGTGATATAGAAACGCTTATATTCGTAAAGGAACAGGCAGCCGAGTTGCGGACAAATCTCACAACACAGGAAGCTTTTAGTACAGAGTTTTTTGATAGCGCCAAACACCTTAAGCAGAATAATAGTGTAAAAAAGGCAGTATTGAAACTGTTAGAAGTTGAAAACTTTCCAGATGAATCTCCGAAGAATCATCTATGGCGATTCGTGGTAGATGCACCAAATCCCAGAATGATTGTTATATGTGAAAATTTGGCTAATCTTAAACGAGGTTGGAAAGCAAAGCGAGAACAGATTACTATGTGGTATGTTGGTGGAAATAATATCAAAATTCTTAATGACATTCCTGTCGACCAACTAACCCTTCCAATCTACTATTCATGTGATTGGGATTATCATGGCTTGCGTATTTTCAATTCGGTAAAGGGCATTTTGGAGTTGCGAGGTACCTCAGTTCAACTTTTAGTACCATCCCCAAATGCCAAAAGATTGCCAACCAATTCTCCTAATCACAATAGCCGGTGGCTGTATAACAAGGATTTTTCAGGTTTTGACCCAAAAGTCTTCAGCCAAGAAGAATGTTTGCTCATAAGTGAACTGATTAACACAAATCAGTGGATTGAAGAAGAAGCCTGGGATTTATTTGAAAGGTTATCATATCTCTAGCTTAGTGTCATAACGACTATATTTTAAAAAGTGACTTTCTGCTTGTTAGTCGAATCACATTCTAAAAGCCAATTGCTGATTCCGATGCATCATCTTCGTGTATAAATACCCTTGATAATTAATTGTAGTTGTAATTGAAGAGTGCCTAGAAATTTGGTAGTGTCTCAGTTTGAAAACGTCACTCTTTTTTATGCTTGAGCAAAATCTTATCTTTGTGACATGGTTAAACCAAGACGCCCCAAAGATACGAATCAACGAGCTAAACTTATAATGGAGCTAGCTACAGGTGGTGAGATTGAAAAAGAATTAAGCCCTAAAGCAGTTAGTGGGCGTAAAGGAGGTTTAAAAGGAGGTAAGGCAAGAGCCAAGAAGCTGACCCCTGAACAACGGTCTGAAATAGCCCGTAAAGCCGCTGAAAAAAGATGGGGTAATAATGGGAAATAGATTAAATTAATCTTGGTTGATATGGTAATCTATATTTCTCGCAATATGCTTTCTCAAAGTCGTACCAATTATCATATTCTTTCATCATTTCACACATATCATCAATAAAGTCATCAAGTTTTTCCTGCCCCTCTTCACTGAGATATCTAAATAATTTATCTTCCCTTATATATGCAAATAATATTGGTGTTCGCTTTTTTAAATATTGGAGAACACCGTTGGGGAAACGCCCATATATAAGTCTGTTAATCCAACTTGGTACTTCTTCCCGCTTGTGGTATTCCTTAACTTTCTCCATCGGCCATTTATTTAAGATAAAAATTCCACTGAAAAAAGGCTTTTCATATCCAAAGTGAGTACAAGGAGGTTGCTTATGAGAAGATATGAATTTTTCGTAATCATCAATAGACGTTGTTTCACCACCTTCCAATAAAATGCGTTCAGCTCTTCTTCTTGCCTTTTCTTCCTCGACCTGTTGTTTGTTTTTTGCATCTGTTAGTCCAATGATATGCAATTGCACATCTTCTACATTTGGAGGGCTAATGGTTTTTTGAGATTTTTGAACAACAGGAATAATCTTTTTCTTCTTTTTCTTGTCCTTCTTCCCTTTTGGCTCCTTGTTTTTTGTAATTTTTTTGGCCATAATAAATCTTAATTATATAAATGAAACTTCAATAAATTGATATGCTCTGATATAGGTTTGGAATTACTCCACGGGTTAGCAATCTCTTCCAATAATACGTCAAAATTGGGGGTCTTAGAATACGCT
>CAZHLZ010000060.1:0-13817 GCA_964532475.1 uncultured Chitinophaga sp. | reverse complement strand
CCTGAATTAAGCATCGAGAAATTTAATTTGTACCAAAAAATCAATCAAGAAGAAAAAGCAATTCTTGAATTAACAAAGGCATTGGAAGCTTTTCCAAGTGATGTAAATTTGTTAGCAAATTTAGTGGATTATTATTTTGCTAAAAAAGAAGATGAAAAGGCCTTTACTTATCTTATTAAATTGGCAGAATCGCAGCCAAATAATGGAAATGCCCATCTTGCTTTAGCGCAATTTTACGATAAAAAAGGGAATAAAGCAAAATCTTATGAAGAATTGTTAAAGGCTTTTGTGTGTGATGATGTGGTCTTAGATACCAAGGTTAAAATTTTATTGAGCATGTTTGAAAATCAGTATAATTTGGATAAGGAAATGTTTCAATTAGCAGATATACTGGTGGATAAATATCCTAATGACGCACGTGTTTATACGGTAAGAGGTGATTTTTATTTAAAACAACTAAAAAATCCTGAAGCACTTGCCGATTTCAAAAAGGCTGTAAGTTTTGACCAAACAAAATTTGCCATTTGGGAACAAATATTGTTAATGGAGTATCAACAACAAGATTATAAAAATTTATATATTGATGCCAAAAAGTGTTTAGAATATTTTCCTGCGATAAGTAAGGTTTATCTTTTGTTTGGAGTTGCTGCAGTGCAAGAGAAACACTATCAGGAGGCAATAGATAAGTTGGTTTTGGGAGAAGAATTAGTTGCTAATGATAAAACCTTGAAGGCTGAAATTTATGCTCAAAAAGGCGACGCATACTTCGCTCTCAAAAATACGAAGGAAGGGATTATTGCTTATGAAAATGCACTAAAACTTGATCCTAAAAACAATTTGTACAAAAATAATTATGCATACAGATTAGCTTTGGCAAATATTGAATTAACTAAAGCTGAAAACCTGATCAAGGAGGTAATTGCCGTTTCGCCAAATGAGTCTCATTTTTTAGACACTTACGGCTACGTTTTGTTGCAGCAAAAAAATTATAAAGAAGCCTTAAATTATTTCGAAAAGGCATTGATTATTAGTCCTAATGATAAGCACCTTATTGAACACAAAGGGGATGCCTTATTTTTCCTTTCAAAAATAGATGAGGCAATTGTTTTTTGGAAAAAAGCGAAAGAATTAGGCGCCACTAATAAAGTATTAAGTGATAAAATTGAAAAAAAGAAATATTATGAACCGCAGTATTAGACTTGTATTTGCAAGTATATGCGTGGTTTTTACCTTGTTTTCTTGCTCAAAAAAAATTGTTGGAGAAAATCTTGTTAAAGTTGAAAGAAAAAAGACTAGTGAATTGTTAGATGCTTTAGATAGTATTAGTTTAAATAAACCAACTTATTTTTATTCAAAAATTTCAACGAGGTATTCTGATACTTCTCAAAATGTTTCTTTTAAAACATCCATTCGATTGGTGAAAGATAGTGCCATAAATGCACTAATAACTTTTGCTTCTATTCCAATTGTGAATTCCATTTTAACTCCTGATAGTTTAACAATATTGAATAAAAAATCTAAATGTTTCACCAAGACAAAATTAAATTATATCAAAGAGAATTTTGGAATCGCCTTTGATTATAAAAATGTAGAAGAAATTATTCTTGGTTTGCCACTTGCTTATGATATTGATCAAAAATATTTTCAAATTCATGATCCTTACAATTACATTATTTCTTCTCATCGAAAAAGGGAAATAAAAAAATCAGACAAAAAAGAAAAACTTCAAGATGATATTTTTATCAAATATTACATCAACCAAGATTTAAAAAGTTTGTCTAAAATTGAGGTCGAAAGTATTGCAGATACCGCTAAAATCGAAGTTAATTTTATTGAGAGACAAGAAGTTTCTTCTTTCCTAGTTCCAGATGAGGTTTTTATAAAAATTTATACTCCAAGAAATGTCATTGAAATTGACATGGAATATGAAAAAGTTGAAATTAATGTACCACAAACGCTTTTTTTAGTTATTCCTGAAGGATATGAAGAATGTGAATAAATATCAGTTGTTTTTTGTTGCGGTTTTTGTCGCAAATTTTTCTTTTACTCAAAAGAGTACTGATAAATTAAAAAAGGAGCAAGAACGTCTTGAAAAAAGCATTAAAAACACTAAAAATCTTCTTGATAAAACCAAAATCACTACAGAAGCTACTCTTAATGAATTAAAATTGATTGATCATCAAGTGAAATCTCGAGAAGAATTGTTGCTTAATTTCGATAATCAAATTCGTAGTACAGAATTAAAAATTGAGCAGAAAAACAATCAAATTAAAGATCTTGAGAAAAAATTAATTCAATTGCGAGTGCAATACAAAAAGTTAGTTATTTATGCATATAAAAAACGTAGTAAGGAAGCCAAAATGATGTATATTTTTTCTTCTAATTCCTATTATGAGGCGCTTAAAAGAAAAAAATATTTGGATAAAATTGCCGAGATTCAACGTAAACAGAAATTAATCATTCTTCAACATAAAAAGTTAATTGCCAAAGAAAAAGGGGATTTGCTTTCCGAGAAAACATACAAGGAACAAATCGCTTCTGTTAAAAGGAAAGAAAAACTTGAAATTCTGAAAGATAAGGAGGTTCAAACAAAAACCTTGACTCAATTAAAAAATCAGGAAGCGCAACTTTTAGCCAAGATCCAGAAGGATGAAGTTCAAAAAAATGAAGTAAAAAGAAAAATTGACAATGCCATAGCAAATGAATTGGCTGCTCTTGAAAAGAAAAAGAAAAAACCAACAAAAAACCCTGATAAACCAAGTGGTAATAAAAAAGAGCCGAAGGAGACGAAGGAACCAAAAACGAACAATGAAACTAAGGAGAATGTAACATTAACTGAACCAAAAGAAGTAGAGTTGAATTCTGGGTTTGAAAGTAACAAAGGACGTTTACCTTGGCCTGTTTCTACTGGAACAATTACAGAGTCATATGGGAAAAATCCACATCCTACCATAAAAAATGTGTTTACTAACAACAACGGTATAGATATTAGTGCAAATAAAGGAGCACAAATTCGAGCTGTTTTTGAAGGAGAAGTTACCAGCGTGTTTGCTATTCCTGGAGCTGGAAAAGTAGTAATCATCAAACATGGTAATTACAGAACAGTCTATAGTAACCTTCAAGAGACATACGTGTCTGTTGGTTCGAAAGTTGCGACCAAACAAGCCATTGGTTCACTTGTTATCAAAGAGGATGAATCATTCTCTGTGGCTCATTTTGAAATTCATCAAGTTATTGGCACTCAAGTAAATCGAATGAATCCAAGCCTTTGGATTTCTAGGTAATTTATTTGTGTTTCTAATATTCAAATAATCCAACAATTTTGCATTGAGCGATTTGTGCTGAGCCTGTCGCGCTGCATTGAGCATAGTCGAAATGAAGGAAGTCGAAATGCTAAAAATTTAACAATCTAATAATTTAACAATCTAGTAATCGAATAATCCAAATATATGCAATTGAATACAAAATTATTAGCAGAAATCTGTACAACTCCCGGCGCCCCTGGTTTCGAACAAAAGGTTCGTGAATTGGTCATTAGAGAACTTACGCCTTATGTTGATCAAATTGATATTGACAACATGGGAAATGTGTATACCATCAAAAAAGGGAAAGATGTGAAACGTGTGATGGTTGGTGCTCACATGGATGAAATTGGTTTCATGGTAACTCACATTGATGACAAAGGCTTTATCCGTTTTCATACCTTGGGTGGTTTTGATCCAAAAACTTTAACTGCTCAGCGTGTAATCGTGCATGGAAAAAAAGATATTATTGGTGTCATGGCTTCAAAACCAATTCATGTCATGTCTCCTGATGAAAGAAATAAAGTTGTCAAATTAAGTGATTATTTTATCGATACTGGTTTAACCAAAGAAGAGGTGTTAGAAAATATTAAAATTGGTGATCCAATCACAAGAGAGCGCGAGTTTATTGAAATGGGTCAATGCGTGAATTCTAAATCTTTGGATAATCGACTTGCGGTTTTTATTTTAATTGAAACTATGAAATCTCTTAAGGATAAAGAAGTTCCTTTTGATGTTTATGGTGTGTTTACTGTCCAAGAAGAAGTTGGAATTCGTGGTGCAAATGTTTCGGCCTTAAAGGTTAATCCTGATTTTGGTTTTGGTTTAGATACTACGATTGCTTTTGATTTACCTGGTGCTGCAGCTCATGAGATGATCACAAAATTAGGTGAAGGTACTGCAATTAAAATAATGGATGCATCTACAATTTGCGATTATAGAATGGTGAATTTTATGAAACAAACTGCTGAAAAACATGGGATTAAATGGCAAGCTGAAATTTTAACTGCTGGTGGTACAGATACCGCGGGTATTCAACGCATGACACAAGGCGGCTCTATTGCGGGTGCAATTTCAATTCCAACGAGACATTTGCATCAAGTTATTGAAATGGCCCATAGAGATGATATTCAGGGAAGCATAGACTTATTAACAGCTTGTTTGATTGAATTGAATAACTATGATTGGTCATTTAAGTAATTCGATCTTGTTAATCACCTAGAATTTAGCCGATTTCATGGCTTGTTTTTTTGCTAAATGATTATTTAATAAATTGTTAATAAAGTCATTTTATGAAATATTAACATCAATACTATTTAGATTAATTCTAAATTAATAAAAAAATCAATAAAATTGTCATAAAAATGTCATTACATTTGCTGATTATACTAAATTTGCCAACGTCATAAAGTGTTTTTAGGACATAAGACAAAAAATATTTTAAATGAAGATATCTATAAATCAGATGTTTAGAAGTATTAAAACATTATGTTTCAGTGCAGCAACAGTGTTGTTTTTGACTGGAACTTTCAAAGCGAACGCGCAAGGCGAAGCACTTTTTAAAGCAAAATGTGCTACTTGTCACCAACCACACAAAAATGGTACGGGACCAAAACTTTTTGAGGTACGTAAGAAATGGTCTGATGGTGGAGCAAAAGAAGAATCTATTTACCAATGGGTAAAGAATTGGTCTGCTGCTGCTGCATCTGATCCGTATGCTCAAACAGTTTCTACTTGGGCTCCAACAGCAATGAGCGTTTTTCCAGAATTGAAAAAGGAGGAAATTGACGCAATTTTTGATTGGGTAGATGCTCAAGCTGATCCTGCTGCTGCACCGGCTGATGGTGGCGCAACACCTGTTGAAGGTGCAACCGTAGAAGGTGAAGAAGAAGAAGGAAGTTCTACTTGGATTTGGTTAACTTTAGGTTTAATCTTTGCAATCATTATTGCAGCCGTTTCGGGTGTACGTCGTCAGTTAAAATCTGCAGTAAACGAGAATGAGGGTGAAGAAGATGATTCTAAAAGTTATTTTGAAGAGTTTAGAATTTGGCATTGGAAATACAAAAGATATGTAGGTGTTGCTATTGTTGCATTTGCTATAGCTATGATTGTTACTGGTGTTCAAGGTCTTGGAAATATTGGAGTTGTTGAAGCATACCAACCATCTCAACCAATTGCTTTCCCTCATGATATCCACACTGGTGTTAATGGAATTGATTGTAAATATTGCCACAATTCGGTTACAAAATCAAAATCTGCTGGTATTCCAACTGTGAATGTTTGTATGAATTGCCACAAACAAGTGAACGGTAGAACTCCTGCTCAACAAGAACAAATTGCTAAAATCTATGATGCAGCAGGTTGGTCAACGGAAGGAGCTGGTTCATATACTGGTAAATCTAAACCAATCAAATGGAACAAAGTACACGTATTGCCAGATCACGTTTATTTCAATCACTCTCAACACGTTGTTGTTGGTGGTTTAGATTGTAAACAATGTCACGGTGATATGACTAAACAAAAAGATGTTGCACGTGTAGTTCCTGTTTCAGAATTGAACAAAATTGAAGGAAATATTCCATTAACAAAACCTACCCTAACAATGGGATGGTGTATCGAATGTCACGGTGAAAAAGAAATTTCTGCTGGGTCGTTAGATACGAAAAATGATGGGTACTACAATGAAATTCACAGACGTTTAATGAACAACGACAAAACTTTATATAACCAGTATCTTGAAGATGGTAAGGTTACAGTAAAAGAATTAGGTGGTTGGGAATGTGCAAAATGTCACTATTAAGATAGCACAATTAATAATATTACAGAAGGCTTAAAAGCATATGGAAATGAATAGAAAATATTGGAAAGGTCTTGAAGAGTTGAATGAAACTCCAGAGTTTTTACAACAAAGAGACCAAGAGTTTCCTCAATCTATGTCTGTTGACGAATTTTTATCTGATGAAAATTTGAAAGAAACTTCAACGGCAAGAAGAGATTTCTTAAAATTTTTAGGATTTAGTGTTGCCGCGGCAACTGTGGCAGCTTGTGAAGCTCCAGTTGTAAAAGCAATTCCTTACGTTAATAAACCAGAAAACGTAACTCCTGGTATGCCAACTTGGTATGCTTCTACTTATTATGATGGAGTATCTTACGCAAGTATTTTGGTGAAAACACGTGAAGGTCGTCCGATTTTTATTAAAGGAAATAAGGATTTCGGTTTTACTAAAGGTGCAACAAATCCTCAAATTATTGCTTCGGTTTTACCTTTATATGATTCTGCTAGATTAACTTCACCAACTATTAATGGAAAAGTAAAATCGTGGGCAGATGTTGATGGTGATATCAAATCAAAATTGAATGATATTATTGCCAAAAATGGAAAAGTTGTTTTGGTTTCCAATTCAATAATTTCTCCTTCTACGCAATCAACAATTGAAGCTCTTAAAGCTCATGTGAATAAAGGAAATGCTGAGGGTACTTCGTTTGAGCATATTCAATATGATGCTGTTTCTTACGCGGGTATGCGTCAGGCAAACAAAGAATCTTTTGGATTGACTTTACACAGAGATTTAGATACAAACGGTTTTATCCCTGATTACGATTTTTCAAAAGCAAAAACAATTGTTTCAATAGGTGCTGACTTTTTAAGTACTTGGCTTTTAGCAACAGAATATCAAGCGCAATACGCAGTAAATAGAAATCCAGAAAACGCATGGATGTCTAAACATTTCCAGTTTGAGTCTATCATGTCAATCTCTGGTTCTAATGCTGACTACCGTGGAATGATTAAACCATCAGAAGAAGCGAACGTATTGTCTTATTTATTAAGCAAATTCGGAGTTAATTCTGGTGTAAGTACAAAATTGAATCATCAAGCTAAAAAGATTGCTGATTTAGCATTTGAATCTTTGAAAAGTTCGAAAGCAGAATCTTTAGTAGTTGCTGGTTCAAACAACAAAGCAGTTCAAATACTTGCAAATAAATTAAACTCTGTTTTAGGTGCTTATACCAAAACAATAAACATTAACAATTGTGTCTCTCTTTTCGTTTCTGAAGATGAAAAGATGAATAAATTTGTTGGAAATGTTTTAGCGGGTAAAGGTCCAGACGCTGTTTTCTTTTACGGTGTTAATCCTGTTTATACTTTGCCAAATGGCGATAAATTTGCTAAGTCATTAAAAAATATTTCTTTATCGGTTTCATTATCGCAATATGCAGATGAAACTGCTACTAATTGTAAATACATCGCTCCAGATCACCATGCATTGGAATCTTGGAATGATTTTAATCCAAAAGAGAATCATTATTCAATTTCTCAACCTACTATCAGACCTTTACATAATACTGCTCAGGCTCAAGAATCTTTTTTGGTTTGGTCAGGTAAGGCTTCAAGAGGAGGGAAAGATTCTAAAGTTTTCTACGATTTAATTAAAAATAACTGGACTACTTTTGGTTTTGCTTTACAAACTGAATTCGCTGATACACACACGTATTGGAATATGATGATTCATAACTCATGTTCTGATATGCCAGCTGCTGCTCCTAGTGCACCTGCATTTTTGGACGCTGCATTAAGTGGTTTATCTTCGCAATTAAAAGCGAGTAAAGGTTTAGAGGTTGTATTGTACCAAAAAGCTGGAATCGGTATTGGTATTCAAGCAGCCAATCCTTGGTTACAAGAGTTACCAGATCCAGTCTCTAAGGTTACTTGGGACAACTATATCACTATGAATCCAACAGAAATGAAGGATGCAAGTGGAAATGATATTTATGCTACTAAATTTGATCAAGAGTCTGGTTTAAACATGGCTACTGTGAAAGTTTGTGGTACAGAATATAAATTACCAGTTTATCCATCTCCAGGTCAAGCTCCAGGAACAATTGGAATTGCCTTAGGATATGGTAGAGGTGCAAACAATGAAAACATTGGTAACGCTGCTTTCCAAACGAAAGAATATGGTGGTTACCAAGAAGATGAAAATGGTAATAAAAAACCAATTGGTCAAAATGCATTTAGAATGTCTTGTTTTGACAATGGTTCTTACTGTTTCTCTTGCGAAGGTACAATGAATAAAGTTGAAGGTGAAACTTACTTAATTGCTGCTACTCAAATTCACCATACGGTGATGGCGAGACGTTCAATCGTTCGTGAAACAACTTTAGATATCTTTAAAAATAAAGACAAAGAGGCATACAACCCTGCGTATATGCTTCAAACAATGAATGAAAAAGGTGAACACGTTTCCGAAGAAATGTCTAAATTTGATTTGTGGGATGCTCATCCTGTAGAAAAAATTGGTCACCGTTGGGGAATGACAATTGATCTTTCTTCTTGTATTGGTTGTGGTTCTTGTTTAGTAGCGTGTCAATCTGAAAACAACGTTCCTGTTGTTGGAAAAGATGAAGTTCGTAGAGGTCGTGAAATGCATTGGTTAAGAATCGATAGATATTTTGCATCAGAAGAAGAGGCAACGATTGGTTTAAGAAAAGATAAAGATACTTTTGATTATGCAAAAGCTGAAATTGCTGCTGAAAATCCAAAAGTAATTCACATGCCAATGATGTGTCACCATTGTAACCATGCTCCTTGTGAAACTGTTTGTCCAGTTGCTGCAACAACCCATAGTAACGAAGGGTTAAACCAAATGGCTTACAACAGATGTATTGGTACGAGATATTGTGCTAACAACTGTCCTTATAAAGTGAGAAGATTTAACTGGTTCAACTATCCATCTTACAAAAAATTCACTCAAGTGAATCCTGCACAAGATGATTTAGGACGTATGGTATTAAACCCAGACGTTACGGTTAGAACTCGAGGTGTGATGGAAAAATGTTCTTTCTGTGTTCAAAAAATCCAAGCTGGAAAATTAGTTGCTAAGAAAGAAGGTAGACCGGTAGTTGATGGGGATGTTACTACAGCTTGTTCGGATGTTTGTCCAACAAATGCAATCACTGTTGGTGACTGGAACGACATCAAATCCATGGTTAGAAAAAGTGCAGACGATAAGAGATCATATCAAGCTCTAGAGGAGGTAGGTGTTAAACCAAATGTTTGGTACAAAGTGAAAGTGAGAAACGAAAACAATGCTGATTTGAAAAAATTGCAAGTAGTTGAAACAGCTTCTCATCACGGTGCTGAAAAGAAAGATAAAAAAGCTCATCATTAATTAGAATAAAATAGGTCGAAATGCATAAGGAATCAGCAATAAGAGAACCTCTAATTTTAGGTCACAAAACGTATCACCAAATTACGGAAGATGTTTGTAAACCTATCGAGGATAAGGCACCAAGACAATGGTATGTTTTGTTTGCAATCGCATTGATAATCGGACTTTACGGAGTTGGTTGTATCATGTATTTATTAGGTACAGGTATCGGTGTTTGGGGATTAAACAAAACAATTGGTTGGGCTTGGGATATCACTAACTTCGTTTGGTGGGTAGGTATTGGTCACGCTGGAACATTAATTTCTGCGGTACTTTTACTTTTCAGGCAAAAATGGAGAATGGCTATTAACCGTTCTGCGGAAGCGATGACTATTTTCGCCGTTTTTATGGCTGGAACATTTCCATTGATTCACATGGGGCGTTTGTGGTTAGGTTATTGGGTATTCCCTCTTCCAAATCAATTTGGATCTTTATGGGTAAACTTTAACTCTCCTCTACTTTGGGACGTTTTCGCAATTTCAACTTACCTTTCAGTATCTTTAATTTTCTGGTACATTGGTTTGATTCCTGATTTTGCAACCTTAAGAGATAGAGTAAAAAGACCTATTCCAAAGAAAATGTATTCTATCTTATCTTTTGGATGGTCTGGTAGAGCAAAAAACTGGAATCGTTTTGAATTAGTTTCATTGGTTCTTGCTGGTGTTGCAACTCCACTTGTATTCTCGGTTCACTCCATTGTATCATTTGACTTTGCTACTTCTGTAATACCAGGATGGCATACAACAATTTTCCCTCCATATTTCGTGGCTGGTGCCGTTTTCTCAGGTTTTGCGATGGTACAAACATTAATGTTGGTAATGAGAAAAGCTATGCGTTTAGAGGCATACATTCACACAAGACACGTAGAATACATGAACATTGTAATTATGGTTACTGGTTCTATCGTGGGTACGGCATATATTACTGAGTTATTTATCTCTTGGTATTCCGGTGTTGAATATGAGGCGTATGCTTTTATCAACAGAGCAACTGGTCCATACTGGTGGGCTTATTGGTCGATGATGACTTGTAACGTAATTTCTCCTCAGTTAATGTGGATTCGCCCATTGAGAAGAAGTTTATATTTTACATTCTTTATTTCGATTGTTGTAAACATAGGTATGTGGTTTGAAAGGTATGTAATTATCGTTTCTTCTATTCACAGAGATTATTTGCCATCTTCATGGTCTATGCATTATCCAAGTCATATTGATATTGGTGTATATATCGGAACAATTGGTTTATTCTTTGTTTTCTTCTTATTGTTTGCTAGATTCTTCCCAGTACTTCCAATTGCGGAGTTGAAAACAATATTAAAATCTTCAGGTGAATCATACAAAAACGCACCTGATACGCATCACGATAATTCTAATCATCATTAATAAAAATCATGGCAGAAAAGATAATATATGCAATGTATGACGATGACGATGTACTTAAAGATAGTGCAAAAGTCTTAGTTGCAAAAGGAATTAAAGTAGCTGAAGTTTTTTCACCATTCCCAATTCACGGGATTGATCCAATCATTGGTGTGAAAAACACTCGTTTGGGAATTATGGCTTTCTTGTATGGTATTACAGGAACTATGATTGCTACACTTGGAATGCGTTATTTCATGATTGTGGATTGGCCAATGAACATTGGGGGTAAACCAAATTTTTCTTACCTTGATAATATTCTAGCTTTTATTCCAGTGACATTTGAGTTTACAGTACTTTGTGCTGCTCATGGAATGGCAATTACTTATTTGTTGAGAAATAAGACTTTACCAGGAATGATTGCTTCAAATCCAGATCCTCGTACAACAGATGATAAATTCGTGATGGAATTAAGAATGTCTGAAAATTCAAAATTTACAAGTGAAGAAATTCATGAATTGTTGAATTCTACTGGGGTAAGTGAAATAGATCAAAAAGAAGTTAAATAGTTTGTCTTTGGACAACATAGATAATTTATCGAAAAGATGAATAAAATTGTAAAAATAGTAGGAAAAGTATCATTGGTATTAGCAGTAGGATTTACATTTGAATCTTGTTCTTCTAATCCTGATAGCGCTGGATTAGAGTACATGCCTGATATGTATCGTTCTCCTGCAATTGAACCATATGTTGATTATGGTGAAGTGAGAGGTAGGCTAAATGCTGATATTTCGAATCAACAATCAGCGATGACTCCTCCAAGTAATACCATACCGTTTTATGGTACTGACAAGGAAAATGTTATGATGATGTTACCATATCATCGTTTACCAGCGCCTGCATTTGCAACTACGCATGGTTTGTTTGGTTGGAATTTTACATCAAATACTGAAGTAGATTACGAATACAATCAAGCATTAAATGATAAAAACCCTTTAAAATTAACTGCAGAGAATTCTGAAGAGATGTTTAAGAAAGGTAAAGAATTATACGCTGCAAATTGTATGCATTGTCACGGAGAAAAGGGAGATGGAAACGGACCGATGGTTGCTAGTGGAGCATACAGTGGTGTTCCAGCTTATGCTGACCGCACAGCATTAGGGGATGGTCAAATGTTCTACTCCATTTATTATGGAAAAGGTGCAATGGGTTCTCATGCTTCGATGATTAATAAAAAAGAAATATGGACCTTGGTTCACTACATTCGTAAATTTCAAAATGCAGCTTACGGTACGTTTGACGCCAATGGTTTAAGTGCAGTGTCTAATTCAAGTGATACAACGAAAGTTGTGGCACCAGTTACTCCAAAAAAATAACAAGAAACATAGTTAACAATGGAATTTAAAATTACAAAAAAAGCAAATCTGTTTACTATTGTCTTAATGGCAGTTGGTTTGCTATTTACAGGTATTGGTATCGCTCTAGAGTTCGGTCATGATCATGGTCATCATCTTGGTCAGCGTGTTCTTGGTAACATGTTAATCAATAGTTTCTTTTTCTTTGCAATTGGTTTAGGTGCATTATTCTTTTTAGCGCTTCAATATGCTACTGAAACTGGTTGGTATGCTTCTGTTAAAAGAGTTATTGAGGCTTTAACAGGTTATTTGCCTGTTGGAATCATTATGATGGTGGTTACATTATTAATAATAACTTTGATGGATGGAGCACACATCTATATTTGGATGGACTCTGAGGTGGTAAATCACGATCCAATTATTGCAGGTAAAGCAGGATACTTAAATAAAATGTTTTTTTGGATTAGAACAATTGTTTATTTGGCTACCTATTTCATTTTTTGGAGAGGTTTCAAAAAACGTTCTTTATTAGAAGATGAGGTTGGTGGTACAGATATTCACTTTGCTAATTACAAAAAAGGTGCCTTATTTTTGGTTTTCTTTGCGGTATTTAGTTCTACTTCTGCATGGGATTGGATTATGTCAATTGATGTACACTGGTTCTCAACTTTATTTGGATGGTATGTATTCGCTGGAATGTGGTGCTCAACTATGATTGTTTTGGTAACATTAACTTTATATCTAAAGAAACAAGGTTATTTACCAAATGTTAACGAAAGTCATATTCATGATATCGGTAAGTGGACGTTTGCTACCTCTTTCTTGTGGTCTTACTTATGGTTTTCTCAATTCATGTTAATTTGGTACGCTAATATTCCTGAAGAAACTACTTATTATCTTACACGTATTAAAGATTTTCAATTCCTATATTTTGGAATGTTCTTGATTAACTTTGCTTTCCCAATGGTATTGTTGATGTCAAGAGATGCTAAAAGACATGCTGGTATTCTTAGTTTTGTTGGTGTAGTTGTGTTGTTCGGTCACTGGATGGATGTTTACATCATGATAATGGCTGGTTCAATGGGTCCAAATGCAAGTATCGGATTTATGGAAATTGGTATGATGCTTTTGGTACTAGGTTTGTTTATCAAGGTTATTTTGACGAACTTAACAAAAGCGCCACTTACAGTAAAAAATCACCCTTTCTTAGATGAGAGTATTCATCACGAAATTTAATATATAATTATTCATTCTTAGATTAAATTAAAATGAGTTTTAAATTGATAATAATAGTCGTAATTGTTTTAGGTGTATTGGCACTTGCACAATTGGTTAGAGTCTACGAACTTTCTGCGAAGTTGAGAAATAGAGGAGAAGAAGAAATTACCAAAAGAGATAATTTTTTGAATGCAAATCTTATGTTGGCCTTCATGTTTTTGCTCTTTGGGGGTTTTATTTATTTAATGTACAATTATGGTTGGACTGGTCGTGGTTTGGCTGCGTCAAAGCATGGTGGAGAAATTGATTGGTTAATGGATTTAAACTTAATAATTATTATTTTTGTATTTTTTCTTACAATTTCTTTACTATATT
>CAZHLZ010000059.1:0-13834 GCA_964532475.1 uncultured Chitinophaga sp. | reverse complement strand
CGCCGTGGATCGCATGCGGGAGCGTGTGGTCGTGCCCGTCGTGCCCGCCGTGCGAGGATTTGACTCCATCAATCCAGAGTCTGCCATGGCTTCTGTTGCAGAAACCAAGGCATACTGTGAAAATTGATCTAATTTACGTGCTTCCTTTTTTTCAATAAAGTCTTCGACATTAAAGTTTTTAAGTTCACATGCAAATTGTGTTTTAAACAAAGAAGCATCAAATTGTTTGATTGGCGCGGCACCACTTTTGCCACTTAATAACGCATCCCAATATTCTTGGAGTGTATTTCCTATAGGAGTAAGGGCACCTAATCCAGTTACGACAACTCGTTTTAATTCCATAAAAGAATAACTTTGTTTAAAAAAATAAGTAACTTAGTTGTTACGCGTTTTTCTCGATGTAAGAAACAGCGTCACCAACAGTTTGAATTGTTTCAGCTTGATCGTCTGGAATAGCGATATTGAATTCTTTTTCGAATTCCATAATTAATTCTACAGTATCTAAAGAGTCAGCTCCTAGATCATTTGTGAAGCTTGCTTCGTTAGTAACTTCGCTCTCTTCAACACCCAATTTATCTACGATAATTGCGATAACTTTTGATTTGATATCAGACATTTTTATTCTTTTTAATTATTAATTCAGTGTGCAAAGAAAAAACAATTGTATGAAAAAACAAAATATTTCACAAATAATATTCAATTATCTCACTTTTCATTTTTCGTTTTAAGTCTGGAACCATCATGGAATCACTTGGTTTCCCTACTGGAATCAGCAAAAATGGTCTTTCATTTTCAGGACGATTTAATGCTTTCGAAATAAAATTCATGGGGCTCGGCGTGTGCGTTAATGCAATTAAACCTGCATGATGGATCGCCATTAGCAGAAATCCTGTTGCTAAACCTACTGATTCCGAAACGCAATAATTGTTTAGTTTATAACCATTTTCATCTATTTCGTATGCTCTTTTCATGACAACAATTATCCAAGGAGCAATTTCCAAAAAATCCTTGTGCCAATCAGTACCAAGCAGAGCCAAATCTTTCAACCATTCTTCAGACATTCTACCTTCATAAGATTTTTTTTCTTCCTCTTCTGCAAGCTCTTTAATTTTCGCTTTTAGATCCTTGTTTGAAATTTTACAGAAAGTCCACGGTTGTTTATGTGCCCCAGAGGGAGCTGTCGAAGCTGTTAACAAGATGTTTTCCATCACCTCAAGTGGAATGTCTTGCGAACTATATTCTCTTACAGAGCGCCTGCTTTCTGCCCAATTGTAAAATTCTTCAGAGTGCTTAATCATTTCCGCTTATGAATAGCTTTCTTTTTGATATTTTATAAAAGGAAATTCTTGCATAAAAGTAATTAATTTGTTTTTGGTAAAAGTTTAAAAAAACAAGCTCAATAAATTTTTCGTAAAACTAATATAAGTTTTTAATTTTGTACTATGGAAAAGAGGAAAATTGCCTTGTTTGCATCTGGAAACGGTTCAAATGCATTAAATATCATTGAGTATTTTAAAAATCATTCTCAGATTGAAGTCGCATTTGTATTCACAAACAACAAAAATGCAGGAATTATTGCAGCAGCTGAGAAATTGGGTGTAAAGGTTTTGGTTTGCAACAATCTAGATGCCGAAAATTCGAATTTTTTAATTGATCTTTGCGAAAAAGAAGCTATTTCCTTCGTTGTGTTAGCTGGATATTTACGAAAGATTCCTGAAGATTTTGTGGCTCATTTTCCAAATAAAATTATCAACATTCATCCAGCCTTGCTACCTAAATATGGTGGAGTAGGAATGTACGGAGCACATGTGCATCGCGCTGTACTTGAAAATAAGGAAAAAGAAACTGGAATAACGATTCATTTTGTGAATTCAGAATACGACAAAGGAGAGCAAATTGCTCAATTTTCGTGTCAACTAACAGACAATGAAAGCGTGGAAAGTATTCAAGAAAAAATTCACGCCTTAGAAATGGAACATTTTCCGAAGGTTTTGGAAAGGGTTTTTTTGAGGTAACAGTTTTTAGTTATACAGAATGACAATAAGACTCAATTTTTATATTGGATTAATGATTTTAATTACTTCATGTAATAATAAATCTGCTATTCAGGAAAATCCACCCGAATCAAATCAAAAAGTTGTTGCGGACTCTTCGTATTCAGTATTTGATAGAAATTCGATGACTTTCAAAAACGTCTATTATTCTTTAGAAACAATTGCCTATAAAAAAGAGAATCAAGAATTTATTTGTAAAACTAGCTCAGTAAGTGTTAATAGAACTAAAGGATTACATCCGTATAACGAAAAGCGTGTGTTTTTTGATTTGCATATGAACAAAATTTTTGAGATATATGCAGAACAAAGGACAATTGAATTAAAAAGCAAATATTATATAACAAATGGGTTAAGCCAAGAATTACCTAGGTATTTTGAATTGAACAATTATGGAGATGGAAAGCCTTTCGTTAAGTGCACAGGAGTTCTATGGACAATTGAAATTCCAAATTCAGAAACAATAGCTTTTTTTGGATCTAGAAGTAACAATAACCGTAGAGACACATTGACTATTGGAGAAATCAATTTCAGTATTAATCAAACAGAAAATGTAAAACTTATTGTAAAGGCTTCTAATTATGAATTACGAAAAAGAATTTACTCAAATGTTCCATTTCGAATTGAGTCTAAAAATTCAAATGACAAAATTTTTCAAAACACAACATTAACCTTGTGGTCTAAAGATAATCAAATCGGAGAACAATTTATAACAGATATTAATCTAATTATTAAGGCTGGGTATGACTTGTCAGATAGTAATTGGGAGAACAATCAAATTAAAGAATTCAAAATTCCAATTGTAAAAGGAAAATTACAAGCAAATAAAATTTCTGAAGACACCTACGAATTTACTATAAATGAATAATGCGTATAACACCGCCTCAAGCGCCAAAGCCATTGTATTTCATAGGAAAATTATCAGTTTTGAATAAATAGCTTCATGTGGCTGGAAACGCCTAGGCAAGAATCCTTGCGAGTTTATCATTTATAATTCATCATTTATAACTAATACATCATTTATAACTAATAACTACCAACTCCAAACTAATTACTACCTAAACCTTCTTTCAATTTTTCGAACAAACTCAGCTACAATTTCGCTTTCTAAATCCCATTTATTTAAGTGGACATAAAATTCCAATTGTTTTTCAGCTTCTTGGAAGTTTGATAGGGCATCAAGTACGTCAATTGCTTGATTAAAATCTTCTGACGAGCCATTGAATAATTCTTGAATGCATTGGTATTTCTCATTAAAACCAAAGGCTCCAATCAAGGTGTCTAATTTACTGATAAACAAATGTGTTGAATTATCGTTTGACTCTAAAATGCTTTTAAAAATGCTTACAGTTTTCACTTCTTCTTGCTGAAATGTTGGTTCAACAGGGGTTGATTCAAAGGAAGGAATTTCCTGATTTTCAATGATTTCTTCTGCTGGAGTAGTATTTTCTAAACGTACTTCAAATTCCGATTCTCGCAAATGATCTTCTGAGTTACTTCTATCCATGCTGTCCATACTTTCTTCCATGAAATTTGAATCTCTGAAATCTTCGTTTAAATCTTCCATACTATCCTCACCAGCATATTCTTTTGAATGATTTTCCACTTGTTCAAATTCTTCTTCTGAACGGTGAATAATTTCTTCCTCCAATTCTTCTTCCAAGGAATCTGTAGGAGCATTTTCGAAAATTTCTTCTTCCTCCTCGATTTCTTCTTCAACAAATTTTTCTTCCGGAACTTGATTAAACACATCGAAATCAAAAATTGCTTCTTTTGCTTCTTCTTGGGTTTCAAGTTCGAAAGGAGCTTCTATTTCCTCACTTTTTACCTCAAATAATCCTGTGGAAGGCAAAGTAACTTGAGCATCGATGGAGTTTTCAGAATTTAAAAATTCATCCGCAACTTCGTTCATTTTTGAAGGCAAAGCGATTTCTTCCTCTACGGTTTCCGAAATAACTTCCATGTTTATTTTCGCCTCACCAAACACTTGTTCTTCGTAGGCTTTGTATCTCAAAATAAGAGCTCTTTCGTTTAATTCACGGGTTTGTTCTACAAGGGATTCGAGATCATCCATGCTTAATTTTCCACTGTGCATTTGATTAAAAATTGCTTCAATTGATTTTAGAAGTTCTTCTTTTGAGCCAAATCTTGACATAATATTATTGTTTTTTGAATTTAGTTATTTTTGATGTGCAAACTTATTTTTCAACAAAAAAGCAAAGTTTCGAACGCTTTAAAAGTTGATGTCTTTCTTATACTGACTTTTGCACGCTAAAATTAGGCAATAACACGCTTGGATTAAAACAGAATAAAAAAAGTTTTTCTCTTAAAAATGTTAATAAGCTCAAGGAAGCAATTTGGTATAAATTTCAAATAAAAAAGTATGTTTTTAGAGCATTTTCCGATGGAAGGAAGACAACAAGGTTGGATTGAAGTAATTTGTGGATCTATGTTTTCAGGAAAAACTGAAGAGTTAATTCGCAGGTTGAAAAGAGCTGAGTTTGCGAATCAAAAAATATTACTTTTTAAGCCGAAAATTGATAATCGTTATGCCGAAAAAGCCGTGGTAAGTCACAAAGGATCTTCTTTGGAGGCACATGTCATTGAACATTCTAAGGAAGCTTTGAGTTTATGGAAAAACGAACGAATTATTGCTTTTGACGAGGCGCAATTCTTTGACCACGAACTAGTTGATGTATGTACTGAATTGGCACGTAAAGGCGTTCGCGTAATTTTGGCTGGACTGGATATGGATTATTTGGGTAAACCTTTTGGTCCGATGCCAGAATTGATGTGCGTTGCTGAATACGTAACGAAAGTGCATGCTATTTGTATGTCTTGTGGAAATTTGGCTTACATTTCAAACAGAATTGTCAACGAGGAAGGACAAGTTTTGGTGGGTGCGGTAGAAAAGTATCAGCCGCTTTGTCGAGGTTGTTACAATAAGGTGGCGAAGTAGAAGTTTGCTTTTTTGCTAAGAAAATGTTAGTTTTGGATTACTAAGTACACATTATTATTGCATTTTAAAAACTCTTGCAAACTAATTTTACTGTTTTGAATTAAAGATCAACTAGCTGGGCTTAGGAGTTTGGAAGTGGATGAATTGTTTTAATTTGATAATGAATTAAATATAATAAGCAATCTTTCATAATAAATGAAGCACAGGCAATTTCTAATCTTTAGCACCTTATTTTTTATTATTAGCTGCACTAATAATCAAAGTTTAAAAAAACCTTATCATATTAAAGGAGGTCCTTGTGTCTATGAAAAATTCAAAACAATAGTCTATGTTTCAGGGTATGAAAAAAATGAAAATGATTCTATAGTTAATGTCAAATTTTCAATTAGAGACAATCTGTTAAATGAAAAATTGATTATTACATCAGAAGAAATTTTAAGTTTTGGTGGTAAACTATTTGACGATCAAACCATAATGGATAGTTCTTTAAATTTTATGTTGAACTACGAAATTATAAAGGAAGGAAGTTGTTTTCCTTATCATCTTAATTCAGTTGCTAAAATATATTCTAATAATTAGATTTTACAAATTCTCGCAAAAAAAGCATACTTTGTGGAACAAACAATAATGTAAATTATGACCATAAAACTATTTTTTGTAAATTTGTTTAAATTTAATTCACATGAGCACCTTAGAAATAAGAAATAAGTTAATTGAGAACATCTTCTTAATTGAGGATAAATCATTTTTGGAAGCATTAAAGACAATTGTTGATACAAAATTAGCTTCAAGCTCTTATGAATTATCAGATTTTCAAACAGATAGAATTATCAAAGGAAGAGAGCAAGTGGTGAATGGAAATACAATTTCAAATGAGCTTGTTCAAAAAAAAGTTGACAAATGTCTAAGTACAAAATAATTTGGTCAATTGAAGCAGAAAAGATTTAATAGAAGTTCTTGAATTCTACATTCAAAGAAAAAAACTCCATCACATATCTAATAAAAGAACCCCTCTTTTGTAAATTTAATACTAATTTTATAACCTGGTGCCTTGGATGGCGTGGGGATCAATGATTCATCCTAAAAAAATTAAAAAACAACAGAAGCATATAAATGAGTTTTCTTAAAAACATTTTTGGCAAAAAGGACGAGCCAATAAGATCTTACTCCGACTTTTGGACTTGGTTTCAAAAGAATGAAAAGACATTTTTTAATGTGGTTAAATCTCAAAAGGGTATTGAAGGGTTCTTTGATGAGCTGTCGTCAAAACTTTCTGAACTTAAAGACGGATATTTCTTTCTAACAGGTATGTATAATGACACTACTGTTGAATTGGTATTTACAGCGGATGGAAATACAAAAAACATAGTATTCGTAGAGGAGCTTGTTGAGCAAGCACCACAAATCAATGGGTGGTTATTTACAGCACTTAAACCTTCCATGGACATTGAAAATGTTGCAATTAACATGAATGGTTATAAATTTGATTGCGATAGTTTATTCTTTTATTCCAACAATCACATTGATTATCCAGATGAAATTGATATTGTTGTAATTCACAGCGAGCAGAATGATGAAAACAGGACTCAAATTGGAACAGGAACTTGTATTTTCCTGGACAATTATTTAGGAGAATTGGATTTTCTGAATAACATAGACAAATTAAAAATAATTAGTAAAAAAGAAGCAGAAAAGGAACTTGTTCCGATTGCGAAACTCAAAGATTTTTTAAGGTGGAGAGAAAAAGAATTCATTGAAAAGTATGAAGGAGTTCGCTATAACACAAGTGAAGATGAACATTCGATTTTTGAGGCTGAATTAGAAAATGGAAACAAATTAATTGCAGTAATAAATTCTCAACTTCTTAACTGGGATAGTAAAGCATCGCATCCTTGGATTGCAGTTATTACTTTTAAATATGACGGGAAAAACAATAATGGTATGCCCAACGAAGATGACTACCAACTATTGAACGAAATTGAAAAAAGTATATTACAACAAATTTTAGACAAAGATGGATATTTATACATTGGTAGACAAACAGCAAACAATGAAAGGGATATTTATTTTGCTTGCAAAGACTTCCGAAAACCTTCGAAGGTGTTTTTTAGTTCTGAGCAAGAAAATCTCAACAAATTTGAAATAGAATACGATATTTTCAAAGATAAATATTGGCAATCATTTGAACGATTTACTAACAGTTATTGACAAAAATCAGTTAGAAATAATAATTTTTTAATCAGAATTTGTACTTATTTTCCACTTTGTTCCTAGCCCTGATAGCAATGGAAATCCTTTTTTTCTCAAAAAAAGATTGTAATGGAAAGCAGGAAAAAGCTACAAAAATTAAAAAAGAAAACGAATGATACATCGGAATTGGCAAAATGAATACTCTTTTGTTTTACAAAAAATAGCTTTTTTGCCAAGAAAATGTTAGTTTTGGTAAACTCCGAACAGATTAACTTTTATCAAATATGACAAATAAAATAATAATTCTACTAATCCTATTAAATAATTTTTATTCGATTTCACAAATCAATGAATTGGATAATTTCCGGCAAAAATTAAGTGATTTTATTAGCTATGATAATTCACCCTATGAAAAATCAGAATCAGATTTGCAGCAACTTAAATTAGAATTAGATGAATCATTCAGAGAATTTGTTTTTCTAAAAGACTTTTCATCAATCATTGACACCAAGGAATTTGATGAATTAAAAAAAAGAGCAAATAATAATTCATTTAATTATTTGTATTCATTTTTTGAATTGAGAAGAGATTACAACAATAAAACAGCGAAAAATAACACAAATTATTACATTGGATTCGTCAACCTTTACGATTACGCTTCACCAAACATTGTATCCATCTACATGCAAGCACATTCCATTGGAAATGAACACTATATGATTTACTTCTACAAAATGAACAATAAAGGAAATTATTTCATCAAAAACATCAACACGAATGAAATTGTTTATGAGGATCAGGCTTTAACATCCCATGCAGCACTTGTAAAATTTGATAAAATTGACAACACTCATTACTTAATAGTTGAAGATATGGGAGAAAATGGTCAAAGAGCGTTCGTAATTAAAAGAGAAAATAATAATTGGAAAGCTATGAATGCATTCAGAGGGAAATCATTTGATATTGAAACTCTAAATTATAGTGAAAAAAAGGATAGAGACGCGCGCAAATATTTGTGGATTGCAAGTAATTTAAAAATCACTCAACATTTGAAAGACAGACCATTTGAATTGTCATGGATACATTTTAATGAAAACACAAAAAATTTATTTTACAAACGCTATCATATCAACTGGTTAAAAAGCGAAAAAGTAAATTCGAAATGGACAGGGGAATTTTTTTTGATAGATGATTATTATATTGGTGAAGATTATAAATAGTTTTTAAACATTAAATCGTAAGATACTGATTTTAATTTGATTACTGGTTTTAATGATGCATGTGCAGCATACTTGGGAATGATAGTGGTTTTGCTAATCCCTCCTACCCTATCAAAACCACTATTATTCATAATAATTTTATAACTTTAACAACTTATAGAACTAATAAATAAAAACTCAGGATCCATGAAAAAAACATTATTTTCCATTTGTTTTTCTTTGATAACGCTAGTTTCGTTTTCTCAAACAATAATAGTTCAAAACACAAATGATAGCGGAACAGGTTCTTTGCGAGAAGCTGTAAACAACGCACTTTCGGGAGATACGATTCGCTTTAATCCCAATTTAATTAGTGGAGGAAGTAATACCATTGTTTTAAATTCTGAATTAAATTTCGTTAAAAACCTGGTCTTTAAAGGACTTTACAATGCTAACGATACCCTCTACATCAGTGGAAACAATAGCAACCGTATTTTTTATGTCGATTTTACCTCATCTCCCATCGTAAATAAAACAATTACTTTAGACAGTTTAGCCTTAATTAGAGGTGCAGCAACGGGAAATGGTGGCGCTATTTTTTTTAAACATGGAGACTCTTTAGTCATAAATAATTCACTGATTTCTCGAAACACAGCAAGTAGTAACGGAGGAGCAATTTTTGCGGAAGTTTTTTCTGCCACTTCCTTGTCTTCAACCGTAACAATCATTAATTCTATTATTTCTGAAAACACAGCGAACACTTCTGGTGGAGGAATTTTTTCCAATTCTAATTCAAACACTAATTTTTCTGCTGTACGAGTAATCAAATGTAAGATTATCGGAAATACGGCTAATTCTGGTTCTGGAGGTGGAATTTATTCTAAAAGCAATTCGAATACTGCAAATTTTTCTACCGTAACTGCAATAAACAGTACTATTTCTGAAAACAATGCAAGTTCTGGCTTTGGTGGGGGAATTTATTCAATGGCTAATTCAAATGCTTCGAATGCGGCTTCAACAGTAACAGTAAGCAATTGTACGATTAATGGAAATTCATCAAGTGCATCTGGTGGTGGAGGAATTTATTCTAAAACAACTATTATGGATTACCATTCTAATGCCAGTTCTGTTTCAACAGTCTTGGTTGATGGCTGTGATATTTCAGGAAATGATGGAGGAGGAATTTTTTCCATCTCTTCTTCAGGAGATTACTACGCCACTTCTGCATCTTCAATTGTAACTGTAAACAAAAGTACCATCAATGGAAATACAGCCACTGCTGGAGGAGGAATTGCTTCTACGGCAAGCGCCGCATACACAGGTATTTCCATTTATTCTACCATAACTTTAGACAGTACTACAATTCAAGGAAATACAACAGAAGCAGCTGGTGGAGGTGTTTATTCCAATTCTACTGCTTACTCAAGCGTAACAGCAAATTACTGCACCATTTCTGAAAACGCTTCCTCCTATTATGGTGGTGGTGGAATATATTCTAACGGCAAATATGCTTCAAGCGTTACATTAGGAAACAGCACAATTTCTGATAACACGGCCATTCCTTATGGAGGAGGTGTTTATTCCAATTCTGATTATCCAACCTATTCTTCTGGATCTAAATCAACTGTTAACTTAAATAAATGCACCATAGTTGGAAATTCGGCTGAAGAAAGTGGAGGAGGAATTTTTTCCAAAAACTATTTTAATGCATCTGAAGTAACACTTGAAAATAGCACCATTTACGGAAATACCGCTGGCATTGATGGAGAAGGGGTTTATACACATGCACCAATTTCCAAAATAATTCCAAAAAGTTGCATTATTGCTCACAACGGTATTAATAATTTATTCAACAATTCTATTAACACAACAATTATCTCATTAGGATATAATCTATTTAGTAATGCTCCAAGTGGTTATAATGTTTCTAACGATCAAATTAATATTAACTCCAGCGCACTTAACTTATTGCCCTTAAGTTATGATGGAGGTTTTACAAAAACGATACGACCTGGAATTGGCAGTCTTGCAATAGATATGGGAAATCCTCTTGATTTAACAGATGCACAAAATAAAGCCATCGTAGGCATAAGAGATGCTGGTGCTGCGGAATACAATTGTAATTCTTATTCCAGTATGGACATGCTTGCTTGCGAGAGTTACACGTGGCCAATCAATGGGCTAACTTATTTTAATGATACACTAATTACCCATATTTTAGTTGCTCAGAATGTAATTGGCTGTGATAGCATTGTCACGCTAAACCTTACGATTGAAGATTTAGCACCTCCAGTGGCTGATTTAGCTAATTTACCAGACATTACAAGCGAGTGCCAAGTTGAATTTATTTCCGCACCAAGCGCAACAGACAATTGTGCAGGACTAATTGATGGAACAGCAGACGTCGCATTTCCAATTACAGCAAGTGGAACAACAGTTGTGACATGGACTTACGATGATGGAAATGGAAATACTTCAACTCAAACACAACTTGTTATTATTGAAGATGTTACGGCTCCAACGCCTAATATTCTCAACCTTCCAAATCTCACTTCCGAATGCGAACTAACAGCCCTTGCTCCTACTGCAACTGACAATTGCGCAGGAGAAATTACGGCTACGACAGACGTCTTATTTCCAATTACAACAAGTGGAACAAGCATTATCACTTGGACTTACGATGATGGAAACGGCAATACTTCCACTCAAACACAACTTGTTATTATTGAAGACCTTACGGCTCCGACGCCTAATGTTCTCAACCTTCCAAATCTCACTTCCGAATGCGAACTAACAGCCCTTGCTCCTACTGCAACTGACAATTGTGCAGGTGAAATTACAGCTACGACTGAGGCCTTATTTCCAATAACAGCTGGTGGTACAAGCATTATCACTTGGACTTACGACGATGGAAATGGAAATACTTCAACTCAGACACAAACTGTTATTATTACTCCAATCGATAATGGAATCACGCAGTTAGATGAATTTAGTTTTAGTGCTGATGCCACAGGTTACAATTATCAATGGCTAGATTGTGACAATGGCAACTCCCCTATTTCTGGAGCCACAAATCAAGTATTCACTCCAACACTTGCAGGAAATTATGCCTGTGAGATTAATAATGGAACATGTTCAGTTACAACAGCTTGTTTAAGCAGTACGGTTGGCATTTTGGAAAACGATTTTAGCAATTCATTAGTTGTATCTCCCAATCCAACAAGTGGAAACATAAGGGTTGATCTCGGAGAGCTTAAAACTGCAATAAGCGTAAAACTAATCAATGCACTTGGACAAGTTGTTATGACTAAATCTTTCGGAGCTGCAGATGAAATCCAATTGAATGTGGAAGAATCATCCGGTTTGTACATACTTGAAGTTCAATCAGAAGACGGAAAAATTGCTAGAATGGTTGTGATAAAAGAATAACTGAGCAGGGTTCTGAAAAATAAAAAAAATAGTTACACCTTTAAAATTGTTTCACATGACAAGATTATTACAGAAGTGTAAGAAAAATTATCTGCTCCTTGGTTTCATGTAAAAATAAGCTAAATTTTTATTCTTTTTGTTTAAATTGACACTTTTTGCTTAAATAAGCAATGTTAAATGTGTTTATTTTTACTAAATTTGTGCAAATAAGATTTTTTATGAGTAATTTAAACCTTATTCCGACAGGAAAAATTATAGAACGATTGCGGTATGAAAATCCATGGTGGATAAGTATGCAAATCCCCGAAGCGTATAGCTCAATGGCGAAGCGTTTATATTTTGATTTATTTTACCCTTTTGTGAAGGAGAAAAGTATTCGAAGAGCATTGGTTCTCATGGGTCCAAGACGTGTAGGAAAAACAGTAATGCTGTTTCATAGCATTGATGAATTGCTAAAAGAGGGTGTTAATTCACAAAAAATATTTTTTGTTGGAATAGATAATCCTATTTACGTGCATCTCAGTTTAGAAGATCTTTTAAATTTATGTAAAATCTCACTAAACCATACAGATCTAAAAGATTGTTATGTTTTTTTTGACGAAATTCAATATTTAAAAGATTGGGAACGGCACTTAAAAGTACTAGTAGATACTTATCCTGACACAAAATTTATCGTTTCTGGCTCAGCTGCAGCGGCTTTAAAATGGCATAGTTCAGAAAGTGGAGCAGGTAGATTTACCGATTTTATGTTACCACCTCTTACCTTTCAGGAATATATACATTTAAAAAAAATGAATAATTTAATGTATGAAGGACAAATTGAATATGACGAAAAATTTATTTCTTATTGTTTAACCCACGATATAAATGCACTAAACAAAGAATTTATACACTATTTAAATTTTGGTGGATACCCTGAAGTTGTTTTGTCAGAAAAAATCCAAAGTGACATGGGAAGGTATGTTAAAAATGACATCGTGGATAAAGTCCTATTAAGGGATTTACCAAGTTTATATGGAATAAAAGACGTACAAGAATTAAATCGATTTTTTACCTATATAGCTTACAATACGGGCAATGAATTTTCGTTTGAAACAATGTCGAAAGAAAGTGGAATTCAAAAAGAGACCCTAAAAAAATATTTAGAATATTTAGAAGCCGCCTTCCTAATTAAAGTTTTAAATAAAGTTGATGTAAATGCAAAACGTTTAAAAAGGGTTACCAGTTTTAAGGTATACTTAACCAACCCGTCCTTACGAACAGCATTATTCTCGCCGATTTCAGAAATTGATGACGAAATGGGAAACATGGTAGAAACAGCAGTACTTTCACAATGGATGCACCGTGAAAAATTAGATTTAACTTACGCTCGCTGGAAAGAAGGTCGAAATGAAGGGGAAGTTGATTTGGTATTAGTTGACGACAAAAAATACAAACCTATTTGGGGTGTAGAAATCAAATGGAGTAACCGGTATTTTGATAAACCGCAAGAATTAAAAAGCCTAATTCACTTTTGTAAATCAAATAATTTTAAAGCTGCTTTGGTAACCTCCATTAACAAATTAGGAATTAAAAAAATTGATGATTTCAGTTTTTCTTTTCTACCTGCGTCAATCTACACCTACAATATTGGGAATATTACCTTAAAAATGAAGAATACAAACTAAGAATCACAGCACTATCAGTCGGTTTTATTTAGTCAATAAGCTTCTATTAATTGATTTTTCCATGCAAGAGGAAATGCTCACAAACGAAAAAACATTTAAGCTACAAAAAGCAAAGCATAAATTTGAAGATGCTTCGCCTGACAAAATAATTTCAGAAGCTTATGAAAAAATAGATGAAGGTTTGTAGTTTTGAATATGTTTATTTTGGATGTTTGTTGGAGTAATTTATGGCGCTTATACAACAAATTTTTTTAGAATAGTCGCTATTGAGTTGCGCATAGAATTAAGTTGAACTAAACCGCAAGCGGTAATCACACAAACCAAAAGAATGATAAATTT
>CAZHLZ010000058.1:9242-13839 GCA_964532475.1 uncultured Chitinophaga sp. | reverse complement strand
CGGCATAAAACCTAACATAAAACCAATACCATCACTTACACGGTAAGTAACACCTCCATACAATTGTGAGCCCTTAATTTTATCTAAGCCATGCAAATAACGTACATTTACCTCAGCTGAATATTTAACCATATCAGTACGAGCTAACATTTGAGCATCAATGCTTCTATCTTCACCTAATACATCAACGAATGTGTACCCACCCATGAAAAAGTAATGACGAGCATTTGTGAATTTTACGTTTTTAATTTCTGCTTGTGTGATGTGCGTCGTAGACAAACCTAAATAATAATTTTGGTCACCTTTCCAATATAAACCAAAGTTTAAGTCTAAATTTGAACCAGCAGTTGCAGTTGGCAATAATGGATCAATTAATGTATTTGGTGGAATCCATGCTGGATCAAAACCAACATTTACAAGTCCTAAGCCAATACCTACACCTAAAGTTCCAGCATGTTGGAAACGAACAGGAAAACTATAGTTAATAAGTAAGTTATTTTGCTTCATTTCACCAATTGCATCGTGGTAGAAAGAAATACCTGCACCACCGTGAGCAACGCGATCTAAATTAGCCTCTCCGTTAAACAAAAAAGAATTTGGAGCCCCATTGACTTTATCCCATTGATTTCTGTAAATCATGGTAGCACTAATCCCCTGCTCTAAACCTGTTGATCCAGGATTAATTGACATCTTATCATAGATGAAGTGAGTCAATAATTTCTCTTGTTGAGAATATACAACGCTCGTTGCCAAGGCAAAAAATGCTGAAATCGTAAATATACTTTTCTTCATAAACTGTATTGGTTTACACATAGTTAACTGTCATAAGAAGCAAAAAACCCCCTACAATTGGGTACTAAGATACAACAAAATATTTATTCAGCTAAAAATTGTTAATAATTTTTTTATTTTTTTTAGTTGTGGGGAAAAAGATATTGTTTGAATTTAACTTTTTTTTGGTTTTTGATGAAATAGGATGAGAATTTAGTAAATAGAAAAATTAAGTTTGATTTTGATGGTGGTTTGAATTGATTTTGAAGGGCCTTGTAGATGTTTTTTTAACGCAAAGAAAACAAAGAAGGCGCTAAGGTCGCAGAGAGGTTTATTAAATAATTAATGCTCGGTTTGAAAGGTCTGTTTTTTTTACCACTGAGGGTAGTAAGGGAAGTTAGTTGCGGGGTGTTTTCTTATTTTTATTACTGTCTTTCTTGTAAAAATAAAAAAATTGATGGTCTTTTAACACAAAGGCACGAAGAACACACGAATTTCACTAAGTGATTAATTCAGTTGAATTTAACTTTTTGTAAAAAATAATATAAATCTAGTTAAACAAGTTTTTGATACGTTTTCCACCATAAATCTGGCATTTCGTTTTTCATGGCAGCTTGGTAATCTTCAAAATTGCAAGGAACTAAGTGATGTCTTTCAAATTTGGAACCTGATTTTGGATAAGGTACTTCCATCCACCAGCGTTCAGATTTTGGACTCTTGTAAAACACTATTTCATTCTCAAAATCATCTAAGTGAACAATAAATTTGGTGTAATCTTTTTTTGTCCCCATTGGAAAATCACCTTTTCGTTGCGCATAGCCATCCAAAAAATACCAAATCAACTCGGCGATTAATTGATTGTTATGTTGATTATTGGTGTCTTTAGGAAGGGAAAAAATTCCGAAGCCAGTTAATTTATCGCTAATCCCTGCATATTTAGATATTTGACAAATTTGATCGGCATAAAATCCGTTTGGGGTATTATTTTCTGATTCAAAATCAGCTTTTCGAATTGAATTTAAATCTAAACTTAATAAATCGGTATTTCTCAAAAATGGTTCTGCCACTTTAAAATCCGCATTGAATTCTCCTAAACGACAAACATCAAAGAATAATTTTTCAAATAAATCCAGTTCTGATTTCTTTACATAAGGAGCTTGTACACCAATAGTAGAAGCATTAAAAAGGAATCAAGGTCTGTGCATTAAAATTTTACTAATAAAAGCAGATGACTTCAATTCTTCTTCTGGGTCACCCAAATCAAATTTCGAATCAATGGTAGTTAAATTAACTAATTGCTCTAATTTTTGATAGGCTTCGTACATGGCAAAAGTTAAATCTTGGGATCCGCCAATTACAATCGGTAAAATATTTTTTTTCAGTAATTCTGAGACAATTTGTTTTAGGGCAAAATAGCTGTCTTGCACCTCATTTCCAGGAACAATCACACCTAAATCATAAATTTTAAAGGACCACGCATCACCGTAGTGTAGGTCTGCCAAAGTCTCAAAATACTCACTATGCTCATGTTTTAACTTCGAGGCTTCCAAGTCATTTCGATATTCTGGACAAGAGATTAAGGCAATGGAATTCGCTTCCAAGTCAGGAAAAAAAGTTTCAGTATGAGAAATAAGGTGTTCACCGATAGATTCAGATTTGAAAGTTTGATTTATTATCCTTGGTGAAAGATAAATTGAAATATCGTTCATGATTTAACTATTAATTTTGTTAGCGACTGAAAAAGCGATTGTTTCTTCTAGTTCACGAAATTTAAAATCCAATGTCTGCAATAATTTGGAACTATCGTATTCTACAATTGATCTTGAACTATTGACTGATTCTTTGGTTAATGTTGCCTTGCCTGTAAAAAGAGTAAAAATGGCTGCTAATCTCCAAGCAATTTCAGTAAGTAAATAATTTGCCTTAATATAAGGAGCCCTGATTTTTAATTCTTTGGAAATTATTTCAAATAAAGATTTGAAGGAACAATTTGTCCCAGTACACAAATATCGCTGGGCATTAATTGGAGAATGTGTCAATTTTATCATTGCAAACACGACATCTCGCACATCCACAAAGGCATTAGCGCCATTGGTGTAAAACTTTAGCCCTTTTGAAAGAGTGCGGAAAATTGTCAGTGAACTTTCATTCCAATCGCCTGGTCCAAACATGACGCTAGGATTAATGATTACTGCATCAAGCCCCTCTTCAATGCCTCGCCATACTTCTTTTTCTGCTGTATATTTTGAGATTGCATAGCCACTTGTTTCCTTGTTTTGGGTCCATTTATTTGTTTCTACCACAAATGAAACACCGTCTTTTTGTATTTTCCCAACAGCAGCGGTTGAAGAAACATGGCAAAGTTTAACACCTTTATTATCTAAACATGCATTCACAACATTTGCCGTGCCCTTGCCGTTTACTTTCATCATAGCTGAAAAATCTCGTCGTTGAAAAGAAACTTTTGCAGCACAATGGTAAACAATTTTCGCTTTTTTAATTTGCTCAGATAAAGTAACCAAATCGAGAATATCGCAATTAACCCATTCGATCTTATTAAATAAAGCGTCGGCATTGGAGTTAAAAATCTTGTGAAAAAGTTTGTTAACGACCTTTATTTTTTCTTTATTTCTATAGAGTGCAACAATTGCATCATTGTCTTTCACTAATTCTACTAAAAGATTACTTCCTAGAAGTCCTGTTGCACCTGTTACCAATATCATATTGCAAAACTATAAAAAAGAAGGTTGCAAAAAAACTTGTTGCTAAAAATAAGTCCTTGGGTGTAAAAATAGAATATTAAAAAAAATCTGTTTAAAAACCTTTAAAAATGCATTAAAAAAAAGAAGAATGAATATTTATCGATTTTGAATGAACATATCATTGTTTACAAAAAACAAAAAAATTGTGTAATCAAAAAAGCCGTTGTTACTTTGTAGTATGAAATCAACAGTTAATTTATCACTATTTTTGATTGTCTTAGGATTCCAATCTTGTCAGTCTGAATACTCTGAAAGAATGTCGAAAGCAATTGCTTTGAAACAACGATATATTGACATAAAAAACATCATGATAGAGTCGAATGATGAAAATTTAGAGAAAACTTTAGATGAAATTGAAGATGAAATAAAATTTCAAGCCAAGGTTTCTGGAAATGAAGAATTATTTTTACAGGAAATTTGGAAACATTAAAAAGAAAGTTCCTTTGAAGGATCCCAAAATACGACATTAAAGTCTACTACTTTATCATTAATCACATTTACACCTTCTACTTTTAGTTTGCGCTCCATTTCATCGGGTTCGTTAAAATTTGCTTTACCAGTTAGTAAGCCATTTCTATTAACAACCCTGTGAGCTGGAATTGAGTTATCTCTGTGTGATGCGTTCATTGCCCAACCAACCATTCTACTTGCTGATTTTGCGCCTAAATAATTTGCTATTGCACCGTAAGAGGTCACTCTCCCTTTAGGAATTAATTTTACAACTTCAAAAACTGAGCTAAAAAAATCTTTATTTTTTTCTGATAATTTTATTGTTTGCAATTTAATTTATTTTTGGAGTTCAAAGGTACAATTTTTTGATATGAATGTTTATATTGAATTATTTTTGCTATTATTTCATGGGATTACAAGAATTGAACAACATTTTTTGTTTGCTACGGATTACTCTGATTACATGACATTGATGTTGGATTAATTAATGGCCACGGATTTCACGAATTACACCAAATAGATAGCTTAATTGTTTGACATGGATTCACGAATTGAAAAACTTAATTGTTTGAAACGTATTTTCAAGGATTGGTTTTAATTCTGGGGACGAACGT
>CAZHLZ010000058.1:0-9142 GCA_964532475.1 uncultured Chitinophaga sp. | reverse complement strand
AAATGGATAGCTTAATTGTTTGACATGGATTCACGAATTGAATAACTTAATTGTTTGAAACGTATTTTCAAGGATTGGTTTTAATTCTGTCGATGAACGTGGTAAGATGGAATAAAAATAGTTTTTATTATACCACGGATTTCACGAATTTCACGAAATGGATAGCTTAATTGTTTGACATGAATTGCACGAAATACACGAAATGGTTTCTATTCTTTTGAATGCTTGGATTGAATGTTCAATTATTGACTTTGTTTTCCAAGGATTGCATAGATTACACGACATTGATGATGGATTAGTTAAAGGGCACGGATTTCACATATTACACGAATTAGTTTTTATTCTGTTGATACAATGAATGAAAGTATTGGAATAGGTTTTATTATGCCACGAATTTCACCAATTACACGAAATGGTTTCTATTCATTTGAATGCTTTGACTCAATGTTTAAATATAGTTTTTTATGCCACGGATTGCGTCGATTACAAGACATTGATGATGGAATTGTTAAAGGCCACGGATTTCACTAAATGGATTTGATTTTTATTAAACCTTTAAAATGGAATAAATGTACAAGAGAAATCAAACAACAAAATCATAGGTTTTGATAACTTTATTGTCCTCAATTACGTTCACTTTATAAGTTCCTTTTTTCCAACCTTTTACCTCCACCTTAAAGTTGTATGAAAGTTCGCCGGAAATCTCCATGGTTCTTTGATTAGTTTTTATTTTCACTACACCCTCAGGATTTACAACTTCTGAGTGTACTTTTGCTCCTTTTTTTGTGGTGTAAATTAAATCACCTTTGATACTGGCCGTTTCACGATTTATCGTTCCATCTTCTAAGACTTCAATTGTTTGTGGAGAAGTATACCATGTTTCCTTTTGCTTAGTAATTTCAAATAAATATTTTCTCAAACTTTCTATGGCTGGAGAATCCTCGCCATAAACACTTGAAACAGAACTTTGATTCGTGATTGACCAAATTGCATCTTGAAGGGTATGGTCCTCGTATTTTTTTCCTTTCAAGAAAGTAAGCAATTTTGCCATTTCTTTTGGAGTTTTATTTGCTGAAAGTTTAAACTTACCTCCTTCTTTTGGTGATTTATTTCCCAAATTTGTGCAAAAACCATTTAAAGTAATCGATTTCTTTTGATTGGAAGATAAAGCATAAAACTCGTCTTGGGGAATTAATAAATCTTGTTCCTTTTCACTTGGAGCTTGAAAATATGTACCTGCAGGAACACAAATTTTAATTGCTGTTGCTGTTAAATTTCTCATTTCAGCTATGATTGATTTTCCAGCATATTGGCCGTTAGAAACAAAGTTGACCGAAATAAGTTTATCACTAATTGCTTTTTCCAAATTTATAGTTTCACCCCCAAGGACTTTTTCTTGTTTTTGTACCATTTGCGAATCGAAGGCAGAAAAAATGACAAAAAAGGAAACTAAAACTGCGATTTTAAATAAATTTTTCATAACTTAGGTTTTGATTAGTAACGAAAATATAAAAAATTGTTACACTCTTTATAATAAAAATATGAAAGGAATATTAAAATTTGACTTACCTGAAGAAAAAATTGAGTTTGATAACGCAATCAAAGGATCTGATTGGAAAAATATGGTTTTTGAATTTAATCAACATCTAAGATCAGAAATTAAGTATAATAGCTCCCTTTCAGAATCGGAACTTGAAATTTACGAAAAAGTTCAAGACAAATTGGTTGGACTTTTAATTGACTACCAATTAAATTTGGATTAAGGAAAATCAAAACGTGAATTGGATTTTCTAATTCACGTTTATTAAAATTAAATTACAGTATTTTCTTGATTGTTAGAATCTGAGAAATTGCATGTGTACTTGCGCCATCAGCGGGAGTTATTGTCAAGGCGGCTGCATTTCCAGAAGGATTAACAACTGCAAGAATTGAATTTAAACCCGTGGTGCTTACAAAAAAGCTTCCACTTATCAAATGACCGCCAGCAGTTGGATTCATATTTGCTACTAATGTTTCAGGTAAATCCACGCCATCTAATTCTAATTGTATTTGACCAACTTCAGTTACTTGAATACTAAAAACAACCTCATAACCTCAGTTCGATTGTAAAATTGAAATTCAGATTGACATAAAAAACTGTTAGTCAAGGCGTTTAATCGAAGGTTTAGCGGGCTAAATCGAGATTGAACAACGCTGAATAACTGATTTTTATGCAAAGCATATTGTTATCCCACTGATAAACAACGATTTACTTCAAAACCCTTTCTTGATTTATCCCGATAAATCTTCAAAAGTGTTATTCGTAACTCATTGTTTCTAAGCGGTCTGAATCCAATTTTAATAATCGAACTGAGGTTCATAAGTTCCTATGCATGGTAAAGTAAAACTAGTGTTGTCTATTCGCACGATTCCTGCTGTTGGTCCATTTCGTGGAAAAGAAAATCTTCCAGATCCAGGAACAGTTTTTACCGCAATCGTGGCAGGGTAATCTGTTGGAGACAAATTACCAGTTCCAGCAGTTAATCCAAAAAACATCGCAAATTCAGAAATTGAGCCTGTTGCTCCAGTTGCTCCGTCTAAACCATCTTGTCCGTCAACCCCGTTTACGCCGTCGATTCCGTTGGTTCCATTTGTTCCGTTTGTTCCAGCTATACCGATTGCTCCGTCTAAACTATCCTGACCATCAACACCATTTACACCATCTATTCCGTTGGTTCCATTTGTTCCGTTTGTTCCAGCTAGACCCGTCAAATCACTCGTTGTAAAAGTTGAATTATCTGTGTAAGTAAATGTGTATGTTCCATCAAAGTTATTTGTTGTTGAAACAATTCCGTTTCCTGTTGCAACAGTTAAACCAGTACTTCCATTTGTTCCTGTTAGACCAGTTAAACCCATTGGGCCAGTCAAATCGCTCGTTGTGAAGGTTGAATTATCTGTGTAGGTAAATGTGTAAGTTCCATCAAAGATATTTGTTGTTGAAACAATTCCGTTTCCAGTTGCACCAGTTAAACCGATACTTCCATTTGTTCCTGTCGAACCAGTTAGACCCATTGGTCCAGTCAAATCGCTCGTTGTGAAGGTTGAATTATCTGTGTAGGTAAAGGTAAATGTACCATTAAAATTGTCAACTGTAGATATTATTCCAACACCATTTAATCCTGCGGGTCCAGCAGGGCCGGGTACAAAATTTAATGCATAAGGTACACTTAAGAGCTGAGAAGAACCCATTGAAACAAATCCACTACCGAAATCGGCTTCAATTTCAATCCATTTTGTCCCAGAATTCCAATTTATCGATGGAAAGTCACCGCTTGAAGAATTTCCATTTCCGATTTCAAGATTTATCAATCCAAATTGGTTGGTTGTAAGTTCATGTGATTCTTGATAAGAAACAGAACCAGTTGAAGACCCTTCATGCCCGGTTGCTCTGATACTAATATTTTCATTTGCTAAAGGATTTCCGCACGAATTCCTGACAATAGATTGATATTTAAATGCTTGTGGAGCTTGAGCATTTACAAGTTGAAAAATAGAAAGCAATAAGGTGCTTACTATTTAGAATAGTTGTTTTTTCATATTTTCTTTAATAATATTATCTGTTCAAATAAATTGTACCCTTTATGATGTCGGTTCCATCTCCTAAATTGAGAATATAGAAATAAGTACCAACAGGTAATTCATCGCTACCTACATTTAAACCTATTTTTGTTGTTCCATCCCATTGATTTATGTATGGCGCCGCTTCGAAAACTAAATTCCCCCAACGGTTAAATATTTCAATCGAATTTTTGGGATACTTTAATATTCCACGTATAAAAAAGACATCGTTTACTAAATCTTCATTCGGTGAAAAACCTTCGGGAATAAAAAAATCAGAATCGACAACAATTACATGTTTATTAGTTGGTTGATGAAATCCTTGTGTTAAAAAAAAATCGTTACTTGAATACGTATCAATTGTAACTTCACCTATAGTCCAAGCCATGGATCCAAAATTTGAGGTTGCGAATGTGCCAGCTGAGCCAATAACTTCTCTTTCAAGTTCTTGTCCATAAAGAGAAGACATGCAAGGAAAAACACTTAAGATGCATGTGAATGTTAGTTTAGGGTTTATGTTCATAGATTATGAATTTTGTGAATAATGTTGAGCACAAATTTCCGTTACTTAGCCGAAATTCTTTTTACATAAAAAATGATTTTTTTTGCAGATATTTTTTAAATCTTTTATTCACTTTTTCATTAGCGAAAAAATTAAACAAAAGCTCCTGCATTCATTTTCTTCTTACTTGAATGTTTCCAATAAACAGTTCTAAATACAAGTATTATTTCATTTTCAGAGATATAACCAATAATTATTCGTAACTTCGTAATAATTGAAACGAAAGTTCATAGCTGATTTCCTTGAATCTAATTCTTTAAAACAGAATAAAAATTTAGTATCTCTCTTATATTCCTTAGAATTTTTATCCTTTAAAATAATTTTCTATAGTCGAAATTAAATTGTGTGATTTGTGTAAGTATTCGGTGAAAATACATAACACGAAAAGCACTAAAGATTGGCAACTTTGCTAAATCTTTAAACACGAGTTAAATTGAAAATTTTTATAAAGAATATGGTCAGCAAACGCTGCATGATGGTTGTAAAAGATATCCTCAGATCCATGGAATTACATTTTGTTTTAGTTGATTTAGGTGAGATTGAACTCATGGAAGAGTTAGATACAACGCAAAAAATCGAATTAAAAAAATTGTTGTTTGAAACAGGCTTAGAACTAATGGACGACAAACGTGCCATTTTAATTGAAAGAATAAAAAATGTCATCATTGAAAAGATTCATCATACTGATACGATAAATAAAATTAATTTTTCCGACTTTTTAGCTGAAAAGTTGAATCATGATTATACCTATTTAGCAAATCTATTTTCTGAAGTTCAAGGTACCACAATCGCGCAATACATAATTACACACAAAGTTGAACGAATCAAAGAATTAATTATTTACGATGAACTGAACATTACAGAAATAGCATGGAAAATGAATTACTCTAGTGTAGCACATTTATCCAATCAATTTAAAAAAGTAACAGGTTTATCACCTTCACATTTTAAAAGTTTAAAAGAAAAAAGAAGAAGTCCAATTGATGAGTTAGGCTAGAAATAATAACCCTAAAAATTCCCATATTAGCACATGTAATTTTTAAAAAAAATAAAAAGCGATTAGCTTACTTTCCGCTTGAATAAAGTAATAAAAAAAGAGCATATGCAGTCAAGAGTAATAATTATTAATGACACCGAAATTAAAGGTCACTTTGATAAAAAGCAAAAATTAACACAGGAAATGGATTTACAACATGATGAAAAAAAGAAGCGTAAAGCCGAATTTAAAATCGTTAACTATGCCAGCAGATTAATTGAAGCAAGTAGAGATCCATTATTTACATTAGGTCAAAAAGGCAAAATTACGGACATAAATAACGCAGCAATCAAAGCAATTGGATTACCGAAAGAACAAATTATTGGCAGTGATTTTTTTAGGTATTTCACTGAATCAACCGATGCTAAAAAAGGATTTAAACAAATAATATCAGCAGGTTACATTGTAGATTTACCACTTACCTTTCAAAATGAAAAATTAACTCATGTCATGTTTAATGGTTCAATTTACAAGGATGAAAATAAAAATGTATTGGGAATTGTTATGGTAGCACGTGACATCACTGAGCAAAAAAAATACGAGAAGGATTTAACTGAAGCAAAAAATTATGCTGAAAATGCATCCTTAATGGCTGAAGTGGCAAAATTAAAGGCCGAAAATGCGACACGAATTGCAGAAGATGCAGTGAAAGCCAAACAGCAGTTTTTGTCTAATATGAGTCATGAGATTAGAACTCCAATGAATGCAATTATTGGATTTACAAAGGTGGTTTTAAAAACAAATTTAACGGATAAACAAACGGAATATTTGAATGCCATCAAAACCAGTGGTGATGCCCTGATTGTTTTAATTAATGATATTTTGGATTCAGCAAAAGTGGATGCAGGAAAAATGTCCTTTGAGAAAATTCCTTTTAAAATGGAAGCATCGATTTCCTCCATGATACATTTATTTGAAACAAAAATTCAAGAGAAAAATTTAGTTTTGGTTCAAAAATATGACTATGATATTCCAAAAATTCTTGTGGGTGATCCTGTTCGTTTACATCAAATTGTATTGAATCTAATTAGTAACGCAATCAAATTCACCTCTATTGGGAAAATTATTGTTGAAGTAAAAAAGGTTTTTGAAAATGAGGATAAGGTAAATATTGAGTTTTCTGTTACGGATACAGGAATTGGAATATCGCCAAATAAAATGGGTTCTATATTTGAAAATTTTCAGCAAGCAACAAGTGAAACATCGCGACTTTTTGGAGGAACTGGCTTAGGTTTAGCAATTGTGAAACAACTCGTTGAGCCTCAAGGTGGGAAATTAAAAGTTGAAAGTACAGTAAATAAAGGTTCAACATTTAGTTTTACACTTCCTTTTAAGAAAGCCACAAAAAATGATATTTTAGAAAACAAAATGGATGAATTTAATTCAGAATTAAAAAACATTAAAGTGTTGGTTGTAGAGGACATCCCGCTTAATCAATTATTAATGAAGACATTACTTGATGAGTTTGGCTTTGAAAGAGACATTGCTGCAAACGGAAAAATTGCTCTAGAATATTTGGAAAACAACAATTACGACATAATTTTAATGGATTTACAAATGCCCATCATGAATGGATTTGAAACCACTGAGTACATTCGCAAAACAATGAAATCTAAAATTCCAATTATTGCCTTAACTGCTGATGTTACAACAGTTGATTTGGATAAATGTAAAGCAGTTGGAATGAATGATTATTTGGCGAAACCCATTGATGAAAAATTATTGTATAGTAAAATTGTTAACATCGTTAAGAAGCCTGTTCCTGTTGAATTAGGAGAAAGTGAACTCATGAACGACAAAAAATACAAAAGCATTGATTTAGATTATTTGAAACATCGCACAAAATCAAATCCAGAATTAATGATGGAAATGATTGCCTTGTACTTGGAGCAAACTCCACCCTTAATTGAAGCGATGAAATTGGGGTTAAAGGAAAAAAACTGGGAGCTACTTTATGCGGCAGTACACAAAATGATACCGTCCTTTTCAATTGTTGGAATTAGCAGCAATTTTGAATTAATAGCAAAAAAAATACAAGATTTTGCCAGTAATCAAATTCAAACAGAGAATATTCCTGAACTTGTGTCACAAATTGAAACTATTTGTTTCAACGCTTGTTCTGAATTGACAGAAGAATACAACACAATCAAAAACATTGGACAATGAACAAAGACAAAATAAAAATATTTTTAGTTGATGATGATGCATTATTTCTAAAGTCAATGGAATTAGAATTTCTAGAAAATGCTGATTTTCAAGTACAAACATACGCAACAGGAGAGGCTTGTATTGAAAAGTTAAGTGAATATCCAGACGTAATTATTTTAGATTATCAATTAGATGGAATCGAAAAAAACGCCATGAATGGTTTACTTACTTTGGATAAAATTAAAGAAATAAATCCAGACATTCCAGTTGTAATGCTTTCCTCTCAGGACAAAATTGATGTCGCAATAAGCTGTATGCACCATAGAGCATTTGACTATGTTGTTAAAAGTGAAACAGCATTTATCCGCTTGAAAAAAATCATTTCGACGATTTTTAAATATCAAAAAATGGAAAAAGAACTGAAATGGTATTCGGATAGAATGTAATCGCTATTAGTCTTATTCCTACTAAAAAATTTTAAGAATCACATGTGGAATCAATATAAATAATAATAAAATCACTTTTATCATATATATTCTTGTATCTTTACGTAATCATGAATTAGCTTAGTCCGTTTTAAAACTTTCGACGAATTATTCTTTTAGGTTAAACATAAAATAACTATGATTAAAGAAACCACTATGAATAATTCTTCTGAGAAAGAGGACAATTTTACTATTGTAGCAATCGGTAGTTCAGTTGGCGGATTAGAAGCTATGAGTATTTTTTTAAAAGCATTGCCTGCAAATTCAGGAATGGCCTACATTTATGTTCAGCATCTAGATCCAAACCATAAAAGTCAATTAGTACCTCTTTTAGCCAAAAAAACTAAAATGAAGGTCCAAGAAATTGAGAATATGGAACACATTTTACCCGACAATTTGTACATTATTCCAAATGACAAAATGATTGAGGTAATCGATGGCCATATTCGCTTAATTCCAAGACCAAAAAACAGTTCCTCTATTTCAATTGATTTTTTGTTTGAATCTTTGGCAATTACACACAAAAAAAATGTTATCGGTATTATTTTATCAGGAAATGCTTCCGATGGTTCCAAAGGAATTATTGCCATAAAAAAAGAAGGTGGAATAACTTTTGCACAAGATGATTCAGCACAAGCAAAAAGTATGCCTAGCTCAGCAATAGCTTCAGGTTCTGTTGATTACATCTTAAACCCAAAAGATATTGCAAAAAAAATTATTTCATTACAAAAAAGACGTTTAAAACAGAAGCTAACACTTGCACAAAAATCGAAAGAAATCAATGAGTTAGAATTAAATCAAATTTTTGAATTGTTAATAAAAGAAAATGGAATTGATTTTAGTCACTACAAATTGCCCACAATTACCAGAAGAATAAAGCATAAAATTATAGATTTAGGATTATCATCAATTCAAGAATTTATAAGTTATTTGAAAGAAAACAAAACTGAAATTCAGGCCTTAAGCAACGATTTATTAATCAATGTTACGGTATTTTTTAGAGAAGCCACAGTTTTTAATTATTTAAAAAAGGTAATTTTCCCAAAAATATTAAATTCAAAAACTAAGGACGAAAAAATTCGAATATGGGTGCCAGCATGCTCCACAGGGGAAGAAGCATATTCTATCGCTATGATTTTGAGTGAACTTTGTGACTCGAAATCCAAAAACAAAAATTTTCAAATTTTCGCGACTGATTTAAGTGAAAATTGCATCGCAAAAGCAAGATTGGGAATATATTCTGAACAAGAAGTAAAAAATATAATGCATGTCGGTGACTTTCCCCCTAATTAATACCAAACATTAGATACAGCA
>CAZHLZ010000057.1:9190-13989 GCA_964532475.1 uncultured Chitinophaga sp. | reverse complement strand
CCTTTAAATGTACATGCTAATTTTAATCCAATCTCTGGAATTGTAAAATTTGTGAAATACCACAAAGGATTATTTCTTGTTGCTTGGCACCCTAAAAGTAGCACAGATAATGAGAGAAGTACTTTTGTAATTGAGCATAAATCTGGTCAAGAAGTTTTATTTCGTCAAATCGCTGGAGCAGTTGCACGTAGAATTTGTTATTATGTGCATGAAAACCAAGAAGTAAAGACAGGAGAGGAATTTGGTTTTATTAAATTCGGATCGAGAATTGATGTTTTTTTGCCAACGAATTGTGAAATAAATGTTAAAATTGGTGAAATTGTAAAAGGAAGACTCACAAAGCTTGGAGAATTGAAAAAATAAATGTAAATTTACATCAAATTTAAAACGTAAAATTATGAAAAAGGTATTTGTAGTATTGTCTTTAATGATGTTTGTAGGTTCAATGACTTCAACTGCATTTGCAGCTGCTAATGACACTAAAACTGAAATAAACAAGAAAGACGACAAAAAGAAAAAGAAAAAATCTAAAAAAGGTGGTTCTTGTTGTGCTGCTAAAACAGGAGAAACTAAATCTTGTGGTACAGAGAAAAAATCTTGTGGAACTGAGAAAAAATAATTTTTCAACTTCATTATAAAGAAAAGAACTATCTTCGGGTAGTTCTTTTTTTTTGTCTCAATTTTTTGGTTTTAAGAAATATACTCCAAGTAGGATTGTAATAGTATTGTTGCACTAACTTCATCTATTAATGCTTTATCTTGTTTTTTGCCCTTAGATAAATTACTTTGAGAAATCACCTTTGAAGCCATTTTGGAGGTAAATCGTTCGTCGTGCAAAACGATTTGCAAATGCGGAAAAAGTTGTTCTAAACGGGTTTTTAATAAATATACATTTTGTGTAATGTGTGAATCATCTAAATTTAATCTTTTTGGTTCACCAAGTACTATTTTTTCGACTTTTTCCTTCGCAATTATTTCCTTCAAAAAAACTTCTAAATTTTTGCTTTCAATGGTCTTTAGTCCAAAAGCGAAGATTTTATTTTCATCGCTCAAGGCAATTCCTGTTCGCTTCAAACCAAAATCAAGTGCAATTATTTTTCCCATCAGTTTTTTGTAATTTTTTTTGCGGTCAATTATTTCTTGTAAAAGTATAAATTCTAATTAATTTTACAGAACATTATCAAACAAAAAAGGTTTATACATTAAAATACTATGTCAAAAACAAAATCTTGGATTTCAGCGTTTCGCCTTAGAACCCTACCATTGTCTTTTTCAGGAATAATTTTCGGGACATTTATTGCTTATCATTATGATTTTTGGAACACAACAGTTTTTGTTTTAGCTTTAGTAACAACTTTACTTTTTCAGATTATTTCAAATTTAGCTAATGATTTAGGCGATAGTTTGAAAGGTACTGACAATGAAAATCGTGTTGGACCAACAAGAGCTGTCCAATCTGGTGAAATTTCAAAAAAAGAAATGAAAAATGCTGTAATTTTATTTTCTGTTTTAGCTCTTATTTCTTCCTCTTTTTTAATTTATTTCGGAACGAAAGATTTATCACTTAATTATTTGCTTTTTTACGCTGGATTAGCACTTTTATGTGTGTTGGCAGCAATTACTTATACCCTTGGCAGGAAAGCTTACGGATATTTAGGTTTAGGTGATATTTTTGTATTTATTTTCTTTGGTTTAGTAAGCGTTTTGGGCGTTTTTACCTTTTATTCCAAAACGATCGATTTTCTAAATATTTTGCCGGCAATAACTATTGGATTCTTAAGTACAGCTGTTTTGAATTTAAATAACATGCGGGATCGAATCAATGACAAAAATTCAGGTAAAAATACGCTTGTTGTGAAATTAGGATTTAAGAAAGCTAAATTTTATCATAGTTTTTTGATTTTCGGAGCAATTCTAACTTTGTGTATGTTTATTGCAGAATTAAATGAAGTGTGGTTATTAATGGCACTCGCGCCAAGTGTTGCTTTAGTTGCGCACATTAATTTGGTTTGGAAAATTGAAAATGAACGAGATTTTGATCCAGAATTGAAAAAAGTAGCACTTTCCACTTTTGCAATTTCTGTCTTTTTTATGATTGGTGTTATTTTATCAAAATATCTGTAATTCATGTTTGACTTCCAAATCAAAAAACACGTTTTTCAATTCAAAAATCCAAGTGGGACGAGTAGGGGAGTATTGACAGAAAAATGTTCATGGATAATCAACTTGTGGCTTAGGGATAATCCGGAAGCGATTGGAACGGGAGAATGTAGCATCATTGAAGGACTTTCTCCAGATTTTGAATCGAGTGTGCAATACGAAAGAATGTTGAATTTTTTTCTAGATGAATTTTGTGCTAAAATTGATGGATCGGATAACTTTGAGAAAATTTCAGAAGAAATTGATGAATTGAAAAAATATCCATCCATTTTGTTTGGAATTGAATCTGCTTTTTTGGATTTAATAAACGGAGGAAATCAAATTTATTTTGAAACCAAATTTACAGATGGTGAACATAAAATTCCAATTAATGGATTGATTTGGATGGGCACGCAAGATTTTATGTTGAAACAAATTGACCAAAAAATCACAGAAAACTATTCGTGCATAAAAATGAAGATTGGTGCCATTGATTTCGATACGGAATATGAAATATTGAAATCGATTCGAACTAAGCATTCTTCGAACAAATTAATCTTAAGAGTTGATGCGAATGGTGCTTTTGATCGAAGAAATGCTGTTTCTGTTTTGGAAAAATTGCGAGATTTAGCTATTCATTCCATTGAACAACCAATAAAGGCTGGGAATTGGGAAGAAATGGCAGATTTATGTCAACAAAACATCTTGCCAATTGCTTTAGATGAAGAATTAATTGGAGTGTGGGAAAAATCAAAAAAAATAATCTTATTAGAAACCATCAAACCACAATTTATTATTCTTAAGCCAAGTCTGCATGGAGGATTAGCTGGAGTCAAAGAATGGATTGATTTGGCTGAAAATCTTTCCATTCCTTGGTGGATAACTTCAGCATTAGAATCAAATGTTGGACTCAATGTCATTGCTCAATTTACCGCACAATATCCAGAATTATTACACCAAGGTTTAGGGACAGGTGCCTTATATGTAACTAATTTTGATACAAAATTAATGTTGAAAGATGGATTCATGTCTTATCAAAAGTCAAATTTAGAAGCATGAATCAAGGAATTTTTCACATTCTTATTTCTGGTTTTTGTTTCTTAATTGTAAATTTTTTCGTTAAAATATTAGGTGCAGGCAATACTGATTTTGGTGTAGTTAATCGTTTTCCTGCGCACGAATTGGTGTTTTTTCGTTCAGTAATTTCTTTTTCGATTTGTATTTATTTGTTGAAAAAGAAGCATATTCCTATTTTAGGTACAAATAAAAAATGGTTATTAATTCGTGGTTTTTCTGGAATGATTGCCCTTACTTTGTTTTTTTACACCATTCATTTTTTGCCAATTGCAATCGCTTCAACCATCCAATATTTGGCACCAATTTTCACAGTGATTTTAGCAGTTTTCATTATGAAAGAGAAAGTTAAAATTATTCAGTGGTTATTTATTTTGATTTCTTTTGGTGGTGCTTTTCTAATAGGTTTTTCAAGTTTATTGGGTGTTGAGATCGTAAAAATTGATATTTTTTGGTTGCTACTTGGCATTGTTTCAGCGGCTTTTTCTGGATTGGCTTATGTGGCTATTTTAAAATTGAAAGCTACGGAACATACCTTAAATATCGTTTTATATTTCCCAATGTTATCCATTCCAATCATGGGAGTTTGGTGTTTGTTTCATTTTGTGGTGCCAACACCTATCGAATTGCTTTACCTATTCATTATTGGGATTTTTACCCAATTTGCTCAAATTTCACTTACAAAAGCTTTTCAATTTGGAAATGCAAATACGATTTCACCTTTTCAATATTTGGGTTCAATTTATGCTTTGATTTTAGGTTTTTTTGTCTTTGAAGAAAGTTTAAGTTTGCTTTCTTACTTTGGAATTTCGCTTATTCTTTTCGGAGTATTAATGAATGTCCTATTTCGAATGAGAAAAAATTAAAAGAATTTTATTGACTTAAATCAAAAATTAGTAACTTTATAGCTAATATGAAATTTTGTTTAAATTTTTTGTTCCTACTTTTTTTTACAACTTCGTTTTCACAAGAAATTGGAGGTGATTGGTTTGGTTTTATTGAAAATCAAGGTTCGAAATTAAAGTTGGTTTTCCATATTGAGAAAAAAAATGGACTTTATACCGGAACAATGGATAGTCCGGATCAAGGAGCTTATGGTTTGAAAATAAATTTGGTTTCCAAAAATGGAACTAAAGTTGTTTTTGACATGAGTAGCTTTGGAATTAAATATGAAGGGAATTTGGTGAATAATGATACCTTGAAAGGTCAATTTATTCAAGGGCAGTTTAATGCGCCTTTGGTTTTATCCAAAAGCATTACTGTAATTCCCAAAACTCCAAATAGACCTCAGGAACCGCGTTTTCCGATTTTGTACAAGCAAAAGGAGGTGGTATTTCAAAACACAATTGATAATGTTGAATTATCAGGGACATTAACAATGCCACGTGGTAAAGGACCTTTTCCTGCTGTTGTTTTGGTAAGTGGATCTGGACCACAAAATCGTGATGAAGAGTTACTAAATCATAAACCTTTTCTCGTTTTGGCCGATTTTTTCACTAGAAATGGCTTTGCTGTTTTACGTTATGACGATCGAGGAGTTGGAAAGTCAAAAGGTGATTTTCAAAGCGCCACAACTTCAAATTTCG
>CAZHLZ010000057.1:0-9180 GCA_964532475.1 uncultured Chitinophaga sp. | reverse complement strand
TATGATGCATTAGCGGCATTCAATTATTTACATAGCTTGGATAAGATCAACAAAGATAAAATTGGAATAATTGGTCATAGTGAGGGTGGAATGATAGCACCTATGGTTGCAGCTGCAGACACGCAAGTGAGGTTTATTGTCCTTTTGGCTGGACCTGGAGTTCCGATTTCGCAATTGATGTTGAAGCAAACAGAAGTTACTTCTCGTTTAGCAGGCATTTCTGAAGATGAAATTTTAGTGAGTCAAGAATTAAATCGTAAGTTTTATGATATTTTACTTAATGAAAGTAATAATGATTCTGCAAAAGTAAAAATAGAAAAAATTGTAAATGAGCATGTTGCCTCCATGGATGCTGAGTTGGGCAAACAAATTGTTGATGAATTACCAAAAATTACTCAAACCATGCTTTCCCCTTGGTTTCGATATTTCATTAATTTTAATCCTGAACATTATTTAAAACAAATTAATTGTCCAATCTTGGCTTTAAATGGTAGTTTAGATTGTCAAGTTTCTGCTGTTGAAAACCTAGATGGAATTCGAAAATCGGTGAAGGAAACCAATAATCAGAATGTTTACACCTATATCATGCCAGATTTAAATCATCTTTTTCAACATTGTAAAACAGGTTCAGTTGATGAATACGCGACAATAGAGGAAACATTTTCCTTAGAAGTGATGGAAATAATTCGTGATTGGATAAAAAAAACTAAATTCAAATAAAATGAAAATCAAATTTTACGGAGCAGCAAGAACAGTAACAGGGAGTAAACACTTACTTACCACAAAAGGAGGCGACTCAATTTTATTGGATTGTGGATTTTTTCAAGGGCGAGGACAAGATTCTGATGTGATGAACCGAGAATTTAGTTTTGATCCAAAAAGTCTAACTTATTTGATTCTTTCTCATGCCCACATCGATCATTCTGGAAATATACCGAATTTGGTAAAGGAAGGTTTTAGAGGAAAAATCTTTGCTACTCCAGCCACTATTGATTTGTGTCGCATCATGTTAAAAGACAGCGCGCATATTCAAGAAAATGACTTAAAACATGTCAATAAAAGACGTTTAAAGCGGGGAGAAGATTTATTAGAACCATTGTACGATGTGCAAGACGTTGAAGAGGCACTAAAATTATTTGTTCCAGTTAAGTACGACCATAAAATTCAAATTTCAGAGGAAGTAAGTTTACTTTTTACTGATTCAGGACACATCTTGGGCAGCGCAGCCGTAAATTTAGAAGTTAAGGAAGGCGAAATCATTAAGAAAATTTGTTTCACAGGTGATATCGGTCGCTACAACAGTGCAATTTTAAAAGATCCGCAAGTATTTCCACAATGCGATATATTAATTTCAGAATCTACTTATGGAGATAGATTACATTCTGATAATGATTTGAGCAGTAAAGAGTTACTTGAAGTTATTCGTTACACTTGCGTAGAGAAAAAGGGTAAATTAATTATTCCTGCCTTTAGTTTAGGAAGAACGCAAGAAATCGTTTACGCTTTGGATAAAATGGAGTCACAGGGAATTTTACCTCATATTAAAGTTTTTGTGGACAGTCCCTTATCTATTAACGCTACAGATGTAATGAGAGCTCATCCTGAATGTTTCAATGAATCTATGCTTGAGTACATGAAAACAGATTCAGATCCGTTTGGATTTCAGAAATTACATTACATTCAAGAGGTAGAGATCTCAAAAAAATTAAACTCCTTAAAAGAACCTTGCATTATCATTTCTGCCTCAGGAATGATTGAAGCAGGAAGAATTAAACACCATGTTGCCAATAATATTTCAGATTCAAAAAACACTATATTAATTGTTGGATATGCAGAACCTTCCTCGATAGGCGGAAAAATCAGGTCTGGTTCTCAGGTAGTTAAAATATTTGGTGAAGAATTTAAGGTGAATGCAGATGTTGTAATTTTAGATTCTTATTCTGCTCATGCTGATTATGAGGAAATGTTTACTTATTTTGAATGCCAAGATATTTCTAAAATCAAGAAGGTGTTTTTAGTTCATGGAGAATATGAAACTCAATTGAATTTCAAAGAAAAAATGCTTGACAAAGGATTTAGAAATATTGTAATTCCTGCCATGAAGGACGAATTCGAAATCTAAAATGGAACTTTAGAATCAAAACTAACGATCTTTCCTGTTTTCGGATGCGTGAAACTAAGTGTTTTCGCATGTAAGGCAATTCGTCCAGGCATGGAAGTTTTTGCTCCATATTTTTTGTCACCAACAATTGGATGGCCAATTTCTTGCATGTGCACACGAATTTGATTTTTTCTACCAGTTTCAAGTTGAATGTCCAACATACTAGAATTTTTAAGGTGTTCGATCAATTCGTAGTTTGTCACTGCTTTATCTCCATACGTTGGATTTTGACTTGAATGAACTTTTAATGCTTTACTTTCTTTTAAATAGGAAAGAATTGTTTTTTTGGCTTCCTTCACCTTTCCCTCGACCAAAGCAACATACCTTCTTTCGATCACAGTTTCATTCCAGTTTTTTTGTAGTTTAGTTTTTACACGTTCATTTTTGGCAAAAAGTAAAATACCTGATGTTTCTCTATCTAAACGGTGAACAATGAAAATTTTATTATCTGGATCGGCTTTTTTAACATGAAGACTTAGAGCATGAAACAAGGTTTTATTTTTCTCTTTACTTGTTGAAATCGTTAGTAATCCGGCAGGTTTGTTTACAATAATGATGTCTTCATCTTCAAAAACAATTTTTAGTCCAGGAATTACTTTTTCTTGAATTTCTTTTTTTCCAAGAATCAGTGTGTCGCCTTTTTCTAAAGGAAATTTATAATGAGTTTGTGTTTTACCATTCACTAAAATCAGTTTGTTTCTCATCAAAGATTTGATGTTGTCGCGACTTTTTCCTGGTAATTTTTCAATTAAGTAAGACATTAATTCCGCCTTTTTTTCAAGAGTGAATTTTTGTTCTTTTGGTTGTTTTGTTGGAATCATGTTTTATAAATTGTTATCTTGAAAATGCATACATTAAAATATTTGCCCCCATTTGTAAGGCTTCTTTTCTTTTTTCTGGAGGATCATTATGTACGCTTTGATTTTCCCATCCATCTCCTAAATCAGTTTCATAGGTATAAACTAATACTAATTTCCCTTCTAAGAAAATCCCAAATGCTTGAGCTCTTTTTCCATCGTGTTCGTGGATTTTTGGTAATCCATTAAATTTGAATTTTTGATTAAAAATTTCATGGTTACTAGGTATTTCAACTAATTCTTGATTCGGAAATATTTTTTTTATTTCCACACGAATAAATTCATCCATTCCATAGTTATCGTCGATATGTAGAAATCCTCCCGCCTCGAAATAAGTTCTTAAATTATCAATTTCTGCCGTCGAGAAAACAACGTTACCATGACCAGTCATGTGAATAAATGGGTAGGAAAAAATATCAGTGCTTCCCGCATTTACATAAGGAACATCATTTGAAATATTGGTTTTTAGGTTTTGATTACAAAAATCAATCAAATTTGGTATTGAACTTGGATTTGCGTAATAATCTCCTCCGCCATTGTATTTCAGAACGGCTAATTTATATGTTCCTTGCGAAAAAGTAAACTTAGCGACGCATAAAATAATAAATAGAAAAGTGTTTTTCATGATTCAATGATTGTTTTTGCAAACATGCAAGCATATAAAGCTGCAGTTTCAGTACGTAATCTGTTTTTTCCTAAGTCAATAGTGGTGTATTTAAATTCCTGTGCTTTTTTTACTTCTTCTAAAGTGAAATCGCCCTCCGGACCAATTAGAATTGGGAAATTATTTGATTTAAAACACGTTTTAAGATTTGACTTTTTTTCATCATAACAATGAGCAATTGCTCCCGATGGATTTTTTTCCAGAAATTCAACTAAAGAATTGAAAATGTTTAGTTTTGGCAAATATGTTCTTTGGGATTGCTTCATGGCTGCTACTAAAATTTTTTCCAAACGTTCAGTTTTAACTTGTTTTCGCTCGCTATTTTTACTGAAAAAGAGAGAAATTTCTGTAATTCCTAATTCGGTGCTTTTTTCAAAGAACCATTCAATTCTATCCATGTTTTTGGTTGGAGCCAAGGCAATATGAATTTCACTTTGACTTTTTTCTTCTAGTGTATATGAATCAATCTTTATCTTACACTTTTTAGGATTATTTTCAATGATTGTTGCATCAAAAGTATGACCTTTTCCATCCAAAATTTGAATTTTATCTTGATTTTGAAGTCTCAGCACTCTGCATGCATGTTTTGACTCCTCTTCGTTTAGAAAAAGTTCATGCGTATTTATTTCAATATCAGGAATGTAGAATGAATGCATCTTAATTAACCAATTTATAAATCATTTCCTTCATTAATTCCGCTTCATTGATGTTTCCAGAACTCCCAACTCCTTTTGATTTAAGATCATATTCATGCAAAATTTCGATGTTGAGTGCCACTTTTGAAGGATTATACAATTTGGCAGCGGTTAAATGGTCCTTCACGAAATATGGATTTATTTTACATTGAGAAGCAATATTTTGAGGTGATTTATCCGTTAAGAAATGGATACGCATCAATTTTATAAAAAAGCCAAAAAGCTGCGCAATTAGCATAGGGAAGGGGCAAGCCTTTGGATTGTGTTCAAAATAATGTACGATTTGAAAAATTTTTGGCACATCACGTATTTGAACTGCACCAACCAATTCAAAAGGATTAAAATCTTTAGAAATCCCAATATTTTCTTCAATATGAATTTCGTTGATTTGTGTCCCTTGTTGAATTAATATTGCTAATTTATCCAATTCATTGGTGATTTTACTTAAATCTTGTCCCAAGGAATCAGCTAAAAGTCTGCTTGCTTTTGGTGTTATTGAATAATTTTTTTCCTTTAAATAGGCATCAATCCATGGAGCAAGATTATATTCTCTAATTTTTTCGGACAAGAAAATTACCCCTTTGCTCTGAATGTTTTTAAATATTTTTTTTCGAGAATCTAGTTTTCCGTATTTATAACACAGAACTAAAATGGAGGTAGGATTGGGGTTGGAAAAGTAGTTGTTATAATAATTTGCCTCCTTGGAATCTTCTTTGTAGGCGATACTTTGTGCTTCCTTAACAATTACTAATTTTCGTTCAGCCATCAAAGGAAAACCTTGTAATTCGTTTACGAGGCTTACTATATCTACATCTTTCCCGTATAATATAGTTTGGTTAAAATCTCTCTCATGATCTTCAAGTGCTTCTTTTTCAATTGCTTTTGCAACCAAGTCGATGTAATATGGTTCTTCACCATGTAATAAATACAAAGGTTTAAACTTTTTATCTTGAGCGTCTTTAATGATAGATTTATAATCCATGTTTCAAAGTTAAGGAATAATATTTAATTTTGTTGTCCATTAACTTAAGTTTTGACCATGTTTACTAAACTAAATCTTCCTCTTGCTAATTTAAAATTAACCAAAAGTGGCGATAAGATTTTTGTTTGGTGTATTGTACGGTCAAAAAAGTTGGTTTTAACCCCAGAAGAATGGGTGAGACAGCATTTGATTCATTATTTAGTTTTTCACAAAAATTATCCGCTTTCCTTACTTGCATCTGAAGTAGAAATAACTGCTAATGAACAAAAAAGACGTTGTGATTTGATTGTGTATGACACCAATTTCACGCCGAAAATTTTAATCGAATGCAAGGCGCCTGAAATTAATCTAAATATCAAGGTTGTTCAACAAATCATTCACTACAACAATCAGTTGCGAGTTCCAATCATTGCAATATCCAATGGACTTAATCATGAAATCATGTCTGTGAATTACGAAACAGGTGAGGCGACAAAATTAGAAGATTTCTAAGGCTGCTTGATTTTTTTCAAGCAGCCTTAGAAATTATATCTTTATCCAATTTGCTCTAATTACTTGTTTTTCGTTTTGAATTTCAATTCGGTAAATGCCTTTTAAGAAATTAGCACTTGGAACTTCCATAAAATAATTTCCAGTAATTGTTAATTTAATTTCAAAAATAACTCTTCCGTTTAAATCAACTATTTTGAGTAAATTTTCTCCTTTACTAATTTTGTCTGAGGCAATAAAGAAATTATCTGTTCCAGGATTTGGATAAATTTTTAATTCATCTTGCTTAAATTCTGAAATTGAATTTGTTAAATCTTGTCCATCACAATCTTCGTCAATTCCATTGTTTGGGATTTCAGTTGCTCCTGGGTTGATTGAAGCGTTGTTATCATTACAATCGGCTCCAAGTTCATTCCCACTTATGATGTATGGTGAACCAGGGTCTGATGGAACGTACATTTCATCATTGTAATCAACATAAGAGTCACCATCTATATCAGCGTAATACCAGTCATGAGGCATAGGTTCTCCAGAGCAAATCCAATAATCATAACCTTCATCTATATTTCCATCACAATTATTATCAATTCCATCATTGTTGCATTCATCCTCATAATTATTTGGGCTTGGATTAGCATTGGCTTCATTGTCATCGCAGTCACCGTTGATTGTGGACGCTGAAGCGAAAGTATGCGTGCATCCTACTTGGAAAACATCTGAATTTCCATAAAAGTCCCCGTCTAAATCTTCATACCAAATTGTATTAGGGTTTAAATCACTTGCTATATCTGAGCAATCACCGCTAACTAGCACTGGATTTATTATTGTTAAATCAGCAGGGTCACAGCCTTGTTCGGTAATTGCCTCATCTCCAAAACCATCATTATCTAAATCTTGATACCAAACTGTGTTAGGGTTTAAATTCAAGTTTGCATCGTCGCAATCGTCGCTGTTAGTTACAGGATTAGCAAAGGTGGAAGTGCAACCTGTTTCAAAAGCGGTATCATTACCAAATCCATCACCATCATTATCTTGGTACCAGAAAGTCCCAGGATTAATGTTTGCATTATTGTCATCACAATCTAGATTATTTAAAGAATAACCACCAGGATTAGTACAAGCAGGTAATGCAATTCCTGTACCGTAACCATCTCCATCATTATCAGCGTAGTAATCGACAGTACCAACGAAAGTCTCGGAACCAAAAAGTTGCACATTGTCAATTCTGAAAGCTGCACCTGCAGAACCCATTTCAGTTAAATAAAAACGGAATTTCACATCTGCAAGTAAGGAGAAATTTGGAGAGTTGAATACAATTGTATCGCTCAACATTCCTGGGACAGTTGAAGAAATTCCACTAGCAATATCCGTTGCATAATCGTCAATGCTTGATCTCAAGTGCCAAGTTGGTGTATTTCCAGCGGCAGTATTTCTATATTCAAAAATCAAAGAATCCAATGTGAAACGATCACAACTGATTGTGTGTAATCCAAATTGAATGAATTCACTTGGATTTAATTCAGCCGTTGTATTCCAACTTTTCGTGTTGAAAACGTTTTGGGTACTAACACAAAATACATTTTGCATTGAGAATGGATCAAATTCCGAATTAGCTGGTTGCGTTGTCACATTCGGACTTTGATTTGGACAAGAACCTGATCCTGTAAACTGATATATTCCAAGTAATTGAGAGAAACTCAAACTAGAAATTAAACTTAATCCAACTATTAGTATTGTTTTTTTCATAGGAGATAAATTAAAAAAAGTCCTTTCGATTAGAAAAGACTTTTAAAAAAAAGTAAATTATTATTCTTTGATCCAACGGTATGTGGATGAATTGTTTTCGTTTTTGACCTCAACAAAATAAATACCAGACATCATTTCATGAGTGTAAAATGTTGTTTCTAAATCCGAAGTAAGCGTTGAAGCAATTAATTTTCCAGCTGCTGAAAAAATCGATATTTTAGTGTTTTTCGCAATTTCTTTTTGTGAAACTATTAGTTTTTCCGAGCCTGGATTTGGGAATATTTGAAATAAATCCAACCCATTTTCTTTAATTGATGAGCTTGATTGATTTACAATTTCACCTATTAAAGAAACATTGTCTACCCTAAATGCTCTTTGATCTGTATCAACACCTGATACAAATAACCTGAATGTAACAATGCTTAAATCAGAAAAATTAGAACTAAACATATAACGAACTGTATCAAGCGTTGAAGTACTGAAACCTGTTGTGATATCAGCTGAAAAATTATCAATATTTGATCGTAAATGCCAAGTTGGAACAGAAAAATCAGAATTGCTTATTCGAGTAGAAAAAACAATTGAATCAAGATTCATAACTTTTCCTAAATCAGCACTTACTGAAAATTCATAATAACTTGTATCTGTAAATTCTGTTGACCAACCTTGCGAATTAAAAACGTTGGATGTTGGCGCACATACAACACCTGCGGAGGAAAATGCTGAAAATGTTGCTCCAGTTGGCTGAGTTGTCACATTAGGATTTTCAACTGGACACTGTTGTGCGCCTGTAAATTCATAAATTCCTAAAACTTGCGAATTTCCAACTAAAGAGAAAACAGTTAAACTAATTAAAGTAAATATTTTTTTCATATACAGAATTTTTATTTTATACAAAATTAAACTAATATCTGAAAAAACAAAATAAAAGTGCAATTTTTTTTAAAAACCTTGTACTCCGTTAACAGTTGTGTATTTCAAGACATTTTTCTTATCAGGGTGAATTCTCGCAAAAGCAGACTGCAAAGCAATCGTTCCTTCATGGAATCCACAAAGAATTAACTTTAATTTTCCTTCGTATGTATTTACATCGCCGATCGCATATATCCCTGTAATATTTGTAGAATAATCTAAAGTATCCACTTTAATGGCATTTTTCTCAATTTCCAAGCCCCAATTTGCAATTGGACCTAAACTTGGTTTCAAACCAAAAAGTGGAATAAAATGATCCGTTTCAACAACTATTTCTCCTTGAGTTTGGTGCTGAATGATAACTTTTTCGATTTTGTTATTTCCATCCAAACCAACTACCTCAGATTCTGTAATTAATTTAATAATTCCTTTATCAGCCAAATCGATTACTTTTTGCACAGAATCTAAATGTCCTCGAAATGAGCTACTTCTGTGAACAAGAACAACTTCTGTTGCGATTTTTTTCTCAGCAAGAAAGATTGACCAGTCTAAGGCAGAATCTCCTCCACCTGCAATCACACATCTTTTTCCTCTATAAAATTCGGGATCTTTAATGATGTATTCAACGCCTTTGTCTTCGAAATCTTCTAAATTTGAAATAGGTGGTTTTCTTG